>CAYMBG010000007.1:0-16167 GCA_964388615.1 uncultured Chitinophagales bacterium
GATGGTGATGTGCCCGACCGGATTTTCCTGCGTCAAAATTACCCGAATCCGTTTAATCCCGCTACTACCATCCGCTTTGGCTTGCCGGAGGAACAGCGTGTGCGTCTTGAAGTGTTTGATGTGCTGGGACGAAAAGTTCAGACACTTATTGATGAGACCCTTCGCGGGGGTGTTCACAGCACCCGTTTTGATGCTGCTCAATTTGCAAGCGGCATATATATCTATCGCCTTCATACCGGGGATCAGGTCATTACCCGCAAAATGACGTTTATCAAATAGGGAATTATTTCCGTTTGTAAACAGCTCATAAAAAAACCCTAAATAACACAGCTTGGGTTTTTTGGTTTGAGTAACTTTGCTGTTGCCGGTGGTTGATTTGCGGGTGGCATGAACTCCCCCTATTATTCCAATGGCATAAACCGATTTTTTTATCAAAGCACGGGACCCATCCATGGGTGCTGTGTCAGCAAAAGGATATATATGAGATTTGCAGATTACGCGAAATTGTATCTGACCGCCGGGGCCGGGGGCGCCGGCATGGCCCATTTCCGCAGAGAAAAGTATGTCCCGAAGGGCGGGCCGGATGGGGGCGATGGAGGAGAGGGAGGGGATATTATCCTGCAGGGGGATCCCCATATGAATACTCTGCTCGACCTTCGATACAAAAAGTTTCTGAAGGCAAAAAAAGGCCAGCCGGGCGGCTCCTCCCGTAAAACCGGTAAAAGGGGGGAGAATGTGCTCCTTCCCGTGCCGCTTGGCACCGTGGCCTACGAGGATCAAACACGCCGCTTTCTGGGTGAGGTTGTGGAACCCGGCCAACGCCTGGTGATCGCCAAAGGCGGCAAAGGCGGATTGGGAAACGCACATTTTAAAACACCAACGAATCAGACACCACAACACGCACAGACCGGCGAGCCGGGTGAAGAGATTGTCGTGGAGATCGAACTGAAACTGATCGCAGAGGTTGGCCTGGTGGGTTTCCCCAATGCCGGAAAAAGTACACTGCTCTCCTCCATGTCAGCCGCCCGGCCAAAAATCGCTGATTATCCGTTCACGACACTGGAACCTAACCTGGGCGTGGTGCAGATGCCGGACCATCGCAGTTTTGTCATGGCCGATATCCCCGGTATCATTGAAAATGCCCACGAAGGCAAGGGACTGGGACTCCAATTCCTCAGGCATATCGAGCGGAACAACGTCCTTTTGTTTGTCATAAGTGGCATGAATGATATCCGGGAGGAGTACGGAGTGCTGTGTGATGAACTCCTCGCCTATCGCAGGGATCTGCTGGATAAACCCCGGATGGTGGCGGTGACCCACATGGACCTGTTTCCGGATCATGAACCGGAGCAACAGGTACAGTTGGATGTCCCGGTGCTTACCGTATCGGCGGTTTCGGGACATCAGATGGAAACCTTGAAGGAACGTATCTGGGAGATGCTGCATGGAACGGAAACCGGTTGATCGGGAATGGTATATCCGTACGGCTCTGGCACTTTCTCTTATTCCCGCGCTTGGCCCTGCGAAAATAAACGGACTCTTTCAGCGCTTTTCCCCGCCGGCCGATATCTTCAGAAAGAGCTGGGCCGAACTGGGCAATGTCCGTGGAGTCGGAGCATCGATTGCGCGCGCGATCCAGCGCTTTGATCGCTGGAAAGAGGTGGATGCCGTCCTGGAGAGCACCCGTAAACAGGGTAGCACCATCATCATACCGGATGACCCCGGATACCCGGAACTTCTGAAAGAGATTCCCGATCCCCCGCCCCTAATATGGGTTCGCGGCGAAATTCAAGCACTGAAAAAACCGGCACTGGCTGTTGTGGGGACCAGAAACCCGTCAACCGCGGGCAGGGAGGCAACCATTAAATTGACAGGTGACCTGGTGGCCCGGTCCGGCGTCTGTGTTGTCAGCGGCCTCGCCCGTGGTATCGACACCCTGGCCCATCGCACCACACTTGAGCAGCAGGGATGTACCGTGGCGGTCCTGGGGTCCGGCGTTGACCGGATTTACCCGCGGGAGAATATCCGCCTGGCTTATGAAATCATTAATCAGGGTGGCGCGGTGATCAGCGAATACCCCCCGGGAACCAGACCCGAAGCCCACCACTTCCCGATCCGTAATCGTATTGTAAGCGGTATTAGTCAGGGTGTGCTTGTCACCGAAACCCGCCTGGAAGGGGGCAGCCGCATTACCCTGGAAAATGCGCTCGACCAGAACCGCGAAGTCTTTATTGTTCCACATGACATCAGAAGAGATTCCGGATGGGGTTCCAATGCGTTCATTCAGCGGGGATGGGGCAAACTGGTGATGGATGCCGCGGATATCCTGGAAGAACTGCCCTTTCAGCACACCAACCCGCACTCCAAATCACCGGTAAAACCTCAAACAGATAAAATAGCACAAATCGGTGAAACCGATCCGGCGATCCGGGATAAAGCGAGACAGGATCAATGGATGAAAGTGCTTGGTGAAAAAGGAGCTGTGTTTTATCATGCCCTCAATGAGAAGGAAGTGCACATTGATGAGCTGGCCGGGCAATTACATATACCCGCACCGGACCTGCTTGTCAGCCTCCTGGAACTTGAATTATCCGGACTCGTGACACAGAAGCCGGGTAAAAAATTTGCCGCGAGGTAATGGTGAGTAAAAGCTTATTTTTGTGTATTTTGCAATTGTAAAAACAATACTTATTTGCTTAAATAATCAATTCAGTTCATGTTTCAGGTACAACACACCGTTATTTCCGATGATGTGGCAACATTCCGTTTTGCTTGCAACTTGCAGCGATGCAAGGGAGGCTGCTGTGTGATCGGTGATGCCGGTGCCCCGGTCGATCACAATGAAATTCCGGTACTAAACAAGGCCTGGAGCAGGCTTAATGGTGAACTGCGTCCAAGGGCACGGGAAGTTGTGAATGCTTACGGCCTGATCCGCAACCGCAGCCGCGAACCGGAGCTGAATTGTACCGATGGTGCGGAGTGTGTATTTGTGACCTATGATGAGAATCAGGTTGCAGTTTGTGGCATCCAAAAGGCCTGGCAGGAAGGACGTTTTGAATGGATGAAACCGCTGAGCTGCCACCTTTTTCCGATACGTGTCCTTAAAGTCGGCAATCAGGAGTATCTCAATATGGAGTATGTGCCTTCTCTGTGTGGTACAGCATGCGAGCAGGGGAGCTCGGAAGGAATATATCTTTCAGACTTTCTTGAGGATGCACTTGTACGCGCTTATGGCAGAGGGTGGTATGAGGAGTTTCGCCGGGCCTGCGAACAGGTTCGAATAAAGTCGGAAGTTTCAGAGGAGACAAAGGTAGCGATATGATACGCCCGTCCCAAACCATCCGGCAGACTCAATCTCTGCAACAGCGTCTCTCGCCGCAGCAGATTCAGTATATCAAGCTGCTGCAATTGCCTACGTTGATGCTCGAACAAAGGATTAAGCAGGAGATAGAGACTAATCCGTTGCTGGAGATGGATGAAGAAATCACAGTTGAGGAGCAGGCCGAACAGGATACGGCCGACCAGGAGCAAGTGGAAACGCCGGAAAATGCTGACGATACCGGCGAGGCCGAGGAAGAAACCACGCCGGTGGATGAAAATGAGGAGATCGACTGGGATTCTTTCTTTGGAGAGGATGACCAGGAGTATGTGCCGGCTTACAATAAAGACGAAGAGGACTGGCGGGACCTGCCCAAGCCTTATCGTTCCAGTTTTACGGAACAGCTGGAACGGCAGATGGAGCTGCATAATTTTGATGAACGGCAAGGCAAAGTGGCCGATCAGATCATCGGATCCATTGACGCGGATGGCTACCTGCGACGGGACATGGACGCCATCATTGATGCGGTCGCCTTCAACGACGGAGAGATGGTTACCCGGTCGGAAGCCGAAAATGTGCTCAAGCAGATTCAGAAATTTGATCCTCCCGGTATTGCCGCAAGAAGCCTCCGGGAATGTCTCAGAGTACAGCTCGAGGTGATGGAGTCCAATCACCCCAGCCGTAAGCTGGCCATGGACATCATTGACAAAGCCTGGCCGCTGTTTGAAAAAAAACATTATGACAAAATCCGCCGCAAGTTGAATATGACCGAGGTGCAGCTGCGGGAAGCCAATCAGGTTATCTTGTTGCTGGATCCCAAGCCGGGCGAGTCTGACGAGTACCTCAACCCCGATCAGTTTATCATACCCGATTTTGAGGTTTATTATGAAGAGGCACTGGAAGGTGCGGAAAACGAGGAGGGGGATTTTATCATTCGCCTGAACAAGCGAAACAATCCCAATGTCCGGATTTCCCGCCATTATAAGGAGATGTGGGACGCAATGGGAGGCGGTAAAAGCGACAAATCGGGGCGCAAAGGGCAAAAAGAGGAGGGGAATACCGAAAAGACAGGCTCCGGCTCCAGCTCCGGCGAAGGCCAGGGCTTAAAAGATGATAGCGAAGCAAAAGAGGCCCGCCAGTTCATCCGCGATAAAATGGAATCAGCACGCTGGTTTATCGAATCCATTCAACAGCGCAGTAATACCCTGATAAATGTCATGCGTACCATCGTGGCACTTCAGGAGGAGTTTTTCAGGTCAGGCAAAGGGATCCGGCCGATGATTCTGAAAGATATTGCGGAGCGTATCCATATGGATATCTCTACCGTGTCACGGGTGGTCAACGGAAAATACGTGCAAACCCCGTTTGGCGTCTATGAATTGAAATACTTTTTCACCGAAGGATTGGAAACCGATACCGGAGATGCCATCTCCAATCGTGAAATCAAGAATATCGTGCTTGATTTGGTCACTAATGAGGACAAGTCACGGCCCCTGAGTGATCAGGCACTGGCTGATGCGCTTGAAAAAAGAGGATATCCGGTCGCGCGCCGCACAATCAGCAAATACCGGGAACAGTTGGGTATTCCGGTAGCCCGGTTACGCAAGGATCTGGAATAAGCCTGTCATCCATCCTCAGTAAGCTGCAAGGGAGGAGGCCAGTTTCCAGCCGGCCAATATATCCATGCCGAAAACGAGCCAGAAGATCAGGGTGCTGACCACCAGTACAAACAGGGCATAAGTGGAAGCCATATACAGCGGTGATGTGGGATATATGCTGCGCATGTTGTAGGCGGTGAGGAAAAAGCTGGCGAAAATGTTGGCCCAGAACAGCAGGAATGTTGCTATGACCACGATTTCAGAGGGAATGGTACGAAGCAGGATCACACCTGCAGAGACAATGAGAAAGTTCAGGTGCTGCGGCCAAAGTATCAAAGTTGCAATCTGGTAAAGATGGGCATGATGATGATTGGCGGTCCAAAGCCACCCGATTTGAACGGCATTAACAAAAAGCGTAATCAGGAAAAAGTAACCGAAAAAATAAAATGGATGGGTCAGGTCAGCAGGAATGAAGGGCATATAGGTCAGCAAAGCACCTATTGACAGATCATCCAGATACATCTGAGCGGTAGCAAAGGCCATGAAACCTCCTACAAGTCCGGTCAAAACGAACATCACCACCGCGTCCCCCGGCAACCGTATGCGGCGCATCAGTACATCATTCACAAAGAAATCATAGTTCATGAAAAAACGCCGCACCGATTTCCTGTAGATCGGATTCACCCGGTAATAGGTGGTATAGGCCGCCCAAAGGATAAAAAGCAATACGATGGAAAAATCAAGATCCCTCAGATCATCATCCGGGGAGGGATTGGCCAGGCGCCCTTCAGAAGTGCGCGCATGGAAGGCGGTCAGGCGGTCCAGACCGATGCGGCCGGATACCTCCATATTCTGAACGAACCAAGATCGTTCAAAAAAAACAGGTGTCTCCGAATGGTCAGACCACAGCTCAAGCACATTCTGCAGGTCGCGGATGTCGGCACGGATCCGCATGGGATAATATAGGATGCCGCTTGCTGCCGGCTCGCCCTCAAGTTGACTGACCAGGCGCTCCGAACTTCTTGTGAGCAGCAGCACACCGTCAAAGGGCCGGAGTGAAGGGCCGGAGAAGGGCCGCGCGTCAAGGGTGAAAAGCGTGTGATCGTCACTGAAAGATGCTGCCAGCTGTTCCAGGCGGGCAGGTACCTGTGGCTCCTGCCAGTTGCTGTATGCTAAAAGGCCGAGTCCCTGAACAGCGGTGTCATTGTGGTAGTGTTGTAATAACGTTTCGGCACGCTCATAGTATCCGTACGACGGACTGGAGAGTTTCTGCGGAATTGCAAAATACTCCGGAACAAGTACATATAGCGAAAATCCGGCCTCATGTATCATTTGCCGCTGTTCGCTCGATAGCCGGTTCTGGACCATCAGCCATGAAAAACCCGCATCCTCAAGCCAGTCGATCTCTTGTTGGGTGATCCGCTCGGCCTGGGAGCCGGGATAGAACATGCCGAAAGTTTGCTGCGCCATGGCCGGAGGTCCGATGAGACATGACGCAACAAGTATGGCCAACAATGGAACGATCCGCAAAAACAAGTGTGAGAACAATGCAGTCTACCAGATGTTACAGTTCAGCATCGATGGGAATTTCACGGGTCTCCTTGAACGTGGAGAGGACGATATTGGAGCGTGTTTTGTGAACCCCCTCCCAGGACTGAATCCGGGATAGCAATTTCTCCAGGGTTACTGTATTACGCGTGGCGATCTTCAGCATATGGGAACCGTCCCCGGTAATCGAGTGGCATTCCTGCACTTCCGGCTCCTTGATCACCTGCTCAACAAAAGTGGTGTAGTAACTGGAGTTTTCTACTTCCACAAAGATAAACGCCACAATATCAAAGTTGAATTTTTGAGCATTCAGGACCGCATGGTAGCCGTCAATCAGCTTTTTCTCCTCCAGTTTTCGCATACGTTCCGAAACAGAGGGAACGGATAGATTGACAATCTTGGCAAGGCGGTTACGCTGTGCTCGTCCATGCTCTTGCAGGTGCTTTAAAATGGCAATATCGGTATCATCAAGGTGATGCATTATTCGTCAGTGGGATTGGGTTTCTAATGAATTTGTAATTGTAACACAAGATATCCTAAAAAAATTAGGTTAGCAAGCGGCCGGGGAGTTTATACAAGATATCCGGAGCTCGCAGCTGTCTCATGCGGCAGTCTGGTTTTTCGTATGGGGATTTCCGCTTCACAGGGTTATGTTGTATCTTGCGCTACTTGGTAAAGGCGGTATTATGTGAATAAATTATTGGAACTATGCTTGATATTCAACGTATTCGACAACATCCCGACAGGGTGAAAAAAGCTATGGAAGCCAAACTGGTGACCGGGACCGATCTGGTGGACCAGGTCATTGAAACGGATGAACAGTGGCGTGCTACGGTCCATGAGCTCGAGTTGCTGCGAAAAGAGAGTAATTCCCGTGCCAGGGAGATCGGGAAGTTGATGGGTCAGGGTAAAAAAGAGGAAGCTCAGGAAGTGATCCGGGAGACCGGTGAAATGAAGCAGAAAATAAAGGAGCTGGAGGAGCGGGAGCGTCAACTTCTCCAACAACGCGACGAAATGCTTTTGAAGATCCCGAATGTGGCCGATCCCTCCGTTCCGGTCACCCGTGATGAGTCGGGCAATCAAACCGTTCATCAGTGGGGAGAGCCTGCCGGGGATGACGGTGCTGCTGAAGCCGGTGAAGCCGGTGAAGAACACGATATTCGTTTTAAACCGCACTGGGACCTGGTAGCCGAAGGGGGCTGGATTGATTTCGAGCGTGGCGCGAAAGTGACAGCAGCCGGATTTCCATTTTATTCGGGTCCTGTTGCCCGGCTGCAGCGGGGCCTGATCCAGTATTTTATGGACAAGGCGATCGAAAAGGGCTACATGGAACTCATGGCCCCCTATTTTGTCAACGAAGATTCGGCGCGCGGTACCGGACAAATACCCGATAAGGAGGATATGATGTATGTCGTTCCCCGTGACGGTTATTTCGCTATTCCAACCGCAGAGGTTCCGGTGACCAATTACCACCGTAACGAGGTATTTGACGGCGGGTCTCTGCCTGTCCGTTATGTCTGCTATACCCCCTGTTGGCGACGCGAAGCCGGTTCGCACGGAAGTGATGTCCGTGGACTGAACCGGTTGCATCAGTTCGACAAAGTGGAGCTGGTGAAGCTGGTCAAGCCCGAAAGCTCTTCTGATGAACTGGAATCCCTTCGCCGCGATGCCGAGGTGTTGCTGGAGGAACTGGAGCTTCCCTACCGGACGTTACTGATGGGGACAGCTGACATGGGATTCACACAAAGCAAAAAGTATGATCTGGAAGTTTGGAGTCCTGGCCAACGTCGCTGGCTGGAAGTGAGCTCCTGCTCCAATTTTGAGGATTATCAGGCGCGACGCATGAAAATCCGTTACAAGAACCGGGAGGGTAAAACCGAAATCCTGCACACGCTCAACGGTAGCGGATTGGCATTGCCGAGGGTCCTGGCTGCTTTTATGGAGACCCATCAGCAGTCCGACGGATCGATTGTCATACCACAAGCATTGCAACCGTGGATCCGTGCCGAAAAACTGGAACTTTAACAGGAGCTGTAAAACGTGTTTGGAGGGATCATACAGCGACAGCGGCGGCGGTGGTTTCCCGGAAATTTAAAAGCAGCTCCAGAATATCTTCCATCCGGTCTTTTTCCATGATCTCCAATCGCAGATACTTACCGTTGCGGATGCCTTTGATGTAGTTCCCGTAGTGCTTTTTCATCATGATCACGCCGTAGCGTTCACCGTGATGGGCTACCGAGGCGCGAAGCTGCTCGGCGCACATCTGCATGCGCTCTTCCACCGTAGGAGAAGGAAGGATTTCGCCGGATTCCAGATAATGCCTGATGTCGCGGAAAATCCATGGATTGCCGATTGCTGCCCGGCCGATCATCACACCGTCGACCCCAATTTCATCCAGAAGATAGCGTACATGTTCGGGCGTGGTGATGTCCCCGTTGGCAATAATCGGGATGCGTAGGCCCGGGGTCTGTTTCAGCAAACGAAAATACTCCCACTGCGCCTCGCCCTTATAGCCCTGGTCCCGGGTACGGGCGTGCACGGTAAGCGATTGCACCCCCGCCGACTGCAGCATCAAGGCCACTTCGTCGATACGAATCGTTTGTTCATCCCATCCAAGCCGGGTTTTTACGGTAACCGGAAGGTCGGTGGCATCCACCACGGTTCCGGCCATCCGCTCCATCATTCCCAGGTCACGCAGACACGCGGAGCCTGCATTTTTTTTCACTACTTTTTTCACCGGACATCCGAAATTGATATCCACCACATCGGGGTTGCTTGCTTCGGCTACTTTGGCGGCTCCGAACATCGCTTCCTCACGTCCGCCGAAAATTTGAACACCCAGTGGCCGCTCCGGCTCTTCAAACCTCATTTTGTGCCTGGAAGCTTCATTCTCGCGAATGATCGCTTCCGAACTGATGAATTCCGTGTAAACCATGTCAGCTCCTTGCCGGCGACACATCAGGCGGAAAGGGGAGTCGCTGACATCCTCCATGGGTGCCAGCACTACAGCCCGGCCACCGGGTTGCAGCACCCGGAGGGGATGAAAGGAGCGACTTGCCAGAGGCGTGTTATGGGTCACGATCGGTTGCGTCATAATGATACGGTACGAAGCAATATATAAAGGGGTCTTTTCGTCTGCAGTGTGTACAATACACTGTAAAAACAATTGTTTTTGCCTTTACAAGATATGGAAAAAAAACCAAAAACGAGAGATTCGTACGGCTTTCTTAATAGTGTTTTCACACAAAAAGCTTTATATTGCAGTGATATAGGATTTTTGAGAATAAAATAAATGTTTCTTCTCAATCAAAAACGTTGAAGCAAGTTCCAATAACGTTGAAACGACTTCACATCTTTTAAGAATACTATTAACCACACTCTACATAGGAGGATTTTTATGTCCGCTACCAAAAATATCAAAGAGTTGCTTGGTGATGATGCCGAAACTCTGCTGAATCATCAATGCAAAACCATATCCAAAGATCAACTTCACCTTCCCGGCGAAGATTTTGTTGACAGAATCTGGAGCCTTTCCGATCGCAATAACCGGGTTTTGGGCAATCTGCAGCGTATTTATGAGCATGGCCGGCTCGGTAACACCGGTTATGTATCGATTCTGCCTGTGGATCAGGGAATTGAGCACTCAGGTGGTGCTTCTTTTGCCAAGAACCCCGCTTATTTTGATCCCGAGAACATTGTAAAACTTGCCTATGAGGGTGGTTGTAACGCAGTTGCTTCTACATACGGCGTACTTGGTTCGGTTTCCCGCAAATATGCTCACAAAATTCCTTTTGTGGTCAAAATCAATCACAATGAATTGATGACCTACCCGAACACTTTCGATCAGATCATGTTCGGAACAATTGATGAAGCGTACAACATGGGCGCTGCCGCTGTCGGAGCAACCATCTACTTCGGGTCGGATGAATCCGCCCGGCAGATTATCGAAGTTGCCGAAGCGTTTGCCTATGCACACGAACTCGGAATGGCCACAATCCTGTGGTGCTACACCCGAAATAATGCATTCAAAGTTGATGGTAAAGACTATCATGTAGCCGCGGACCTTACCGGCCAGGCTAACCATCTGGGTGTAACGATTGAAGCTGATATCATCAAGCAAAAACTTCCCGAGCTTAACTACGGTTACAAGGCGCTTAATGCCGGTGATTCCTCATACGGTAAGCTGGATGAGAAAATGTACACCGATCTTGCAACCGATCATCCGATTGATCTGACTCGCTATCAGGTAGCCAACTGCTACATGGGCCGTGCCGGACTGATTAACTCCGGTGGAGCATCTTCCGGTGACAGTGACATGGCGGATGCGGTTAAAACTGCGGTCGTGAACAAGCGAGCCGGCGGAATGGGCTTGATAAGTGGTCGTAAAGCGTTCCAGCGTCCGATGAAAGAGGGTGTGGAATTGCTTAACGCTATTCAGGATGTCTATCTCGATAAAGACATTACCATTGCCTGATCGTTAACGGCAACTTGTAGCTATAAGAATTAGGCAGTATTTTAAGCCTTGCACATTGATTCGGTTTCATACTTTTCAAGTGCAAGGCTTTTTTTGTTTCAACGTGCTGCTGCATGACTTATACCGCCGTAGGGGTTGTTTGTGTTGATCCCGCTTGTTTCATCAGAGAATTATTATCTGAACCCAATTCAAGACCCGTTGTCAGACTCATCTAAATACCGGATTTCATCGGAGGGTTGCCGAGAGGCATCGGAGGGAAATGTTGCCTCGTTTGTCTCGGCGCGATATCTGGTAATCTCCATATTGCTGAGCCTGACCAGTATGGGGGTGCTGATCTATCTGACCTATTCGCCCGGTTTGTTTGACCGTTTGTACTGGAACCGAACTCCCGGCCTTTTTATCGCACTGTTTGTAGTAGGACTCCGGGTTTGGTTCCTGAGTGCCAAAATTCGTTATCTGGCCGAGCACAGGTTGAGCTGGCTTGCCTCGTTTCGGGTGGTGCTGTGCTGGGAGTTTACCTCGTCGGTCACCCCTTCCACGATCGGTGGCGGTCCCATGGCAACTTATGTGATGACCCGGGAAAAGCTGTCGCTGGGTCAGTCCAGTGCCATCGTGATCTATGGCATCATGCTGGATCAGCTGATTCTCGTTTTTGTTATCCCTTTGCTGTTTGGACTCGGATTCTTTTTTGATGTGGTTCCCCCTAACGCGGGCTGGGTGGGCCACGGTGCCATGCTGCTGATCTACCTGGCATTACTTGGTTACGCCCTTTTTCTGACCTATGGTATCTTTCGGAATCCGGCGGTTCTCAAAAGAATGGTGAATTATCTGTTCTGCCTGCCCCTCTTACGTAAGTACCGCTTTAAAATGGCCAGGGAAGCGGAAAACCTGGAGGATTACTCGCACGCATTGCGTGCAAAACCCAAGTCATTCCTCTATAAAGCGTTCGGCTTGTCAACACTCGCCTGGCTGGCCAAAGTATCACTGCCGGCCATCGTACTGCTGAGCTTCATGCCCGCTGATGAACCTCTTGCGTTTATGCGTAGTATGGCCATGACCCTCGCGGGAATGTTCATGCCGACACCGGGCGGTAGCGGCGGACTGGAGGGATTATACGCCTTGTTTATCGGGTCTATGATGGATCGCCGTGAATTCCTTGGTATTGCCGTGTTTATGTGGCGGATTATCAGCTTCTACACCTTGGTCGGCGCGGGATTGATGGCAATGAGCTGGTATCTGAATGTGAAAATCGTGGAAACTTCCAATAATAAAGGAGATGATCGATAACTGCTCCGGGCTATTTCAACGCTATCAGCGCGTGTGCATGCCGCTGACTATAACGCTTATTCCCAAAACATACCCAAGAATCGGCAGGTGACTCTATGGCACGAAAAAAACGGACCTATTTTGTTTGCTCCCACTGTGGATGGGAGACCTCCCGTTGGATGGGAATGTGTGGCTCGTGTGCCGAATGGAATACGCTTGAAGAGGTGGCCGCTCCGGTTGAAGCCGATACCAAATCCCACAAAGCACGGCGTGAACCCGCTGGAAGCGGTCCGCAACGCCCGCTTTCACTTGATGAGATACCCGAGGAGGAAGCGGCCCGGCTTAAAAGCGGCATGGGCGAACTGGACCGTGTGCTTGGTGGCGGAGTGATGCCCGGATCGTTTATCCTGCTTGGCGGTGATCCCGGTATCGGTAAAAGCACATTGGCCTTGCAGTGCATCTCCCTGCTGAAGGATGAAAAGACACTTTATGTATCCGGTGAGGAGTCCCTGGCTCAGATACGGCAGAGAGCAAGCCGGCTTAAGGTAGATCATGCTGATATGCGGGTGTTTACAGAGACTGAAGTCACGCAGGTGATGGAGGCCGCCCGCTCGGAGAAACCGGGAATTGTAATTATTGATTCCATCCAGACCATGTTTCACTCCGAACTTCAAAGCATGCCCGGTACAACCGCGCAAATTCGTGAGTGCGCTTCCCTGCTGATGCAGTTCGCCAAACAACAACATGTTACGGTCATTGCCATTGGCCATGTCACAAAAGAGGGGGACCTGGCGGGACCACGTATTCTCGAGCATATGGTCGATACCGTGTTGCAGTTTGAAGGTGACAAACAATCCCACCACAGAATCCTCAGAACACTGAAAAACCGGTTCGGGCCTGCTAATGAAGTGGGCATATTCGAAATGGGGGACGACGGCCTGCGTGAAGTCTCTAATCCATCCGAATTGTTTCTCTCGGAATTTGATGCCGGTGTCAGTGGAAATGCCGTTGTGTGCTCAATGGAAGGTACCCGGCCTTTGTTGATCGAGGTGCAGGCCCTTGTGGCCCCTGCATCCTATGGAATGCCGCAACGCACCACTTCCGGATTTGACCACCGGCGTCTCTCACTGTTGCTGGCTGTGCTCGAGAAACGCTGTGGCTGGCATTTTCATCAACATGACGTTTTTCTGAACGTAGCCGGCGGTATGAAACTTTCAGAAACAGCTTGTGACCTGGGAGTGGCTTGTGCACTCGTCTCCTCGATATCCGGAAAAGCTACCGGTGAACCCGTGGCGGTGATCGGCGAAGTGGGATTGGGTGCCGAAGTACGCAGGGTGACCCAAATGCCCCGCAGATTGGAAGAGGCGGGGAATATGGGATTTACTCATGCTGTGGTTCCAGGCGGAACGGCAGAGCCTCAAAACGGATTAAAAATCAGTGCCGTGCGAAATGTCGGTGAAGCTCTCAGAAGATGTGGACTGGATTGAGGGCCTTACTACACTTCCGGCAAATAGAAAAGGCGACGATGTTACAACCCGTTAACCCGCCCGGAATAATGATATACGGTTTAAGATCAACGAAAAAGACCTATCGCCATTCGTCACGACGTCGTTTGCGTTCTTCACGCACACTCTTTTTATGTGCTTCACGGCGTTCTTCTGACGGCTTCATAAATTGCTGACGCTCTTTGAACTCCAGTAATACCCGTGAGCGTGTCATCATTTTTTTGAATCGGTTTATGGCGCGATCAATGCTTTCGTTATCTTTGACTTTTACTCCATGCATGTTGAAATCAGATTTTCACTTTTTTTGGTTGATTGAATAACGCATATGTACAGACTTCATAATATAAAATATTTTATATCAAATCGCTGTCTTTTTGATAAGGTTTCTGTGACTTTCAAAAGAGGTGACCGTATCGGCCTTGTGGGTCCGAATGGGGCGGGTAAAACCACATTGCTGCGCATTATGATGGGTAAGTTGACGCCTGAACAAGGGCTGTGTGAATGGCCCTCATCCACCCGTATCGGATATCTGCAACAGGAGGCTTTGGAATTGGCGCAGGATAAAACGGTCAGGCAGATGGTCACAGAGGCGTTTGCGGAGTCAAACCGTCTTGAAAAGGAGATTGAGGATTTGTCCAATCGCATCAGCGGACTCGACTCTTATGAGGGCGAGGAGTATGCCGAACTTTTAGACCGGCTGGAAGTGCTGCAGGACCGGTATCAGGTTACAGATGGTGGAAAGCGGGAAGCCAGGGTGGAGGATGCCCTCACCGGACTCGGTTTTGCACCCGGCGAGCTGGATGATCCTCTTCACACTTTCAGCGGCGGTTGGCAGATGCGGGCATTGTTGGCCAGGTTGCTGCTGGAAGCACCCGATATCCTGCTGCTGGATGAGCCGACGAACCATCTCGATATCGACAGTATCGCCTGGCTGGAACGCTATCTGCCAAACTATCGGGGCGCCATCTGGATAGTGAGTCACGACCGTATGTTCCTGAACCGTATGGTGACTCATATCGCCGCTTTGCAACATCGGAAAATATCCCTGTATAACGGGAATTACGATGATTATGAGCGGCAGTACGAACAGCAGAAAGAGCTTCGCCAACAAGCCTATGAAAATCAGCAAAAAGAGCTTGAGCAGGCGGAGCGATATATCACCCGGTTCCGTGCAAAGGCAACGAAAGCGCGTCAGGTGCAAAGCAAAATCAAGCAGCTCGATAAGATGGAACGTATCGAGCCGCCGGAAGAGGAGGGGAGCACCATCGACATCCGGTTCCCGGATCCCCCCCGCTGCGGGGTGATCGTGATGGCGATACGCTCCCTGAGTAAGACATACGATCCGGATGAAGACAAACCGGTTCCTGTTTTTACCGAAAATCAGGATATCGAAATAGAAAGAGGGGATAAAATTGCTTTGATTGGAGCCAATGGGGCCGGAAAATCCACATTGGCGCGTATCATCAACGGTACAGAGACTTTTGACGGGGAACGCCTGCCGGGTCATAATGTGATCATGACGTTTTTTGCGCAACAACTGGCCGATGTGCTGGCTTCAGAGCGCACCGTGCTGGAAGAGATGGAGGTTTCTGCTCACACCCAGGAAGCGCGGACACGGATCAGGGGTATTCTCGGCGCCTTTCTGTTTTCAGGGGATGATGTGTTTAAGAAAGTAGGCGTGCTCAGCGGGGGAGAACGCAGCCGCCTTGCGCTGGCCAAAAGCCTGTTGGAACCCGCAAACCTGCTGATCCTGGACGAGCCAACCAATCACCTGGACATGCGTTCCAAACAGGTTCTGCTGCGGGCCCTGGGACAGTATCAGGGTACCGTAGTGGCTGTTAGTCACGACCGCTATTTTCTGGATGGATTTGCCAATAAGGTCTGGCGGGTTGGAGGCGGACGTGTATATGAGTATCCCGGTGACTTCAGCTATTATGAATGGAAAGTCAGACAGCAACATGACGAAACCGCCGGAAATAGTGAAAAGGGTTTGCCGGCACGGGGAACGGCAAAGTCGGGAACTAACGGGCCGGATAATGCCGGTCATGATTCACATCACGCGAACACGAGTTCACAAAACGGCAAAACCGGTCAGATTGATGATAAAAATGAAGACGAGCCGGTAGCGAACGAGCGAAGCGGACCGAAATCCAAAGAAGTTAAACGGGCAGAGGCCGAGCTTCGTAATCGTTTTCGCAATGAGATGAAACCCTTGAAATCAACACGGGATAAACGGGAGTCGGATATTGACCGTATGGAGCAGGAAAAAGCCGTGATTGAGCAAAAATTGGCCGATCCGGATTTTTACGAGTCAGGCGACGCCCAACAGGTGTTGAAGGAACATGGTGATCTTGAAAGACGACTGGAGCGTAGCTGGGAAGATTGGGCTGACGCCACAGCTAAACTTGAGAAACTGGAGGAGCGTTTTGCCAGGGCACTTGAGCAGGTCTTGTCCGG
>CAYMBG010000007.1:16267-46653 GCA_964388615.1 uncultured Chitinophagales bacterium
CCCGGCTTTTTCCAATGTGAACCGGAAGGTACTTCCCACACCTTCGGTGCTTTCTACCTCAATGCTTCCTCCGTTTCGCTCGACAAACTCCCTACATACCATCAATCCAAAACCTGAACCTTTCTCCCCCATAGTCCCTTTCTTGTTGCCGGAGGAGGCCGCGGAAAACAATTGCTTTTGTTGCGCTTCATCCATGCCGACACCCTGGTCGGATACGCTGGTAATAACGCGGCTTTGGTCAACTTCCACGTCAATGCTCACGGTATCGTCCTTGTGTGAAAATTTTATGGCATTGGTAACAAGATTACGCAGCACGGTTAGCAGCATGTTGGGATCGGCGTGGGCGTAAACCGGCTTGTTTACGTTATTGTGAATAGCCACATTCTTCATCTTTGCCTGAAGCCTGGTCATGGCAATCGCCTCATCGGCCACTTTCTTCATGTCAACCGCCTCCTTGTCGGCCTCTTTTTTACCGTTTTGTGACTCTGATGACCATTGAAGAATATTTTCCAGAAGATTGTAGGTGCTTTGTGAAGCGTCCAGGATACTGCCGGCTATTTGTGCATGTTCCTGGTTGGAGGTTTCTTCCAACTCATCTTTAAGATGCTCTGAGAGGCCGATCAACGACATAAACGGATTGCGAAGATCGTGTGCCAGTACCGAGTAGATCTTATTTTTCTCTCCTATGTGTTCATTCAATTGCTCATTGGACTTGCGCAGATCGGATGTACGCTGTTTGACCATCTCCTCGAGTTGCTGGTTTTTCCTGCGTATTCCGCTTATCTTGATACGGTAGCCGGTAAAAACAACCAATATGATGAACAGTATAACAAGGGTATAAAACCAGTTGGTTTGCCAGAAGGGAGGAATGATCCGGAGGACCACCGAAGCTCCGGCCTCATTCCAGTAATCGTCATTATTGGAGGCTTTTACCCGAAAGCGATAGGTACCCGGATCCAAATTCATGTAAGTGGCGTTGCGTTGATTGCCGACATAGTTCCAGTCCGTTTCAAACCCTTCCATCATGAAAGCATAGCGGTTCTGTTCCGCCATGGTATAGTTCAAAGCGATATACTCGAAAGTCAGGATATTTTGCCGATGAGTAAGCGTTAGGGTATCGGTGACCATGATATGCTTGTCCAGCGGGGAATCGGGCTCATTGGGTAGAACCGGTTCGTTGAACAATCTGAAATTGGTGAAATGTACCGGGGGAATATGCGGATTGGCTTGAAGATACTCCGGATGAAACAGGTTGAAACCATCCAGGCCTCCGATCAATAATTCGCCAGAGCTCAGTTTGTGGTTGGAAAAGCGGGAAAATTCATACCCCTGAAGGCCATCCTCTCTTCCAAAATTTTCAAACGTTTCCATTTCCGGATCAAATCGTGATAATCCGCTCTTGGTTCCTATCCAGAGATTGCCGTAATCATCCTCGATGACAGATTGTAAATTGTTGTCGACCAGTCCATCTGATGTGGTGTAGTTCTTGAAACCACCTGTTTCCGGAAGGTAGCGGGAGAGTCCGCCTTCGGTGGCGACCCATATCCAGCCCCGGTGGTCTTCCGTGATCTGGCGGACTCCTGAGTCGACAAGGCTTGAGGGGTTGTTTTCATCCGCTGTAAAGCGCTGGAAAATATTATCGGTTTTATTTTCGGATTTCAGCAGGGTGAGTCCGCGTGATGAGCCGATCCAAAGGTTGTTGTCACTGTCCTCGAAAAAACGGACGGTATAGTTCATCAGTAAAGGGACCCCATCCTCGGTGATGGTTTCAATCAGGTTCGCATCGCCGGTTTCCAGGTTCAACCGCACGACTCCCTGATGAAATTCGGCGATCCACAGCCAGGGGTGTTCACGATCAAAATGGATATGGAAAGGATGGTTGATGGAGATGTCCTGCAGGTCCAGCAGCTCTTCAAAGGGTTCAAAATGCCCCTGTTCCGGGTCAACCAGCACATCGATGCCGCCATCATAGGAGCCGACCCAGACCCGGCCATCAGGACCCCATTCCATCATGACTACCGCATCGGAGCTGAGGGAATGCGGATCGTCGGGGTCATGTCTCAGAGCGGAGAAGCGCCCGGTCTGCCGATTAAAGTAGTTAAGTCCCCCGCCATCGGTGCCGACCCAGATATTACCCTGTTCATCCTCCAAAAAATCGCGAATAATATTGTTGGTCAGGTTATGGCTGAAACGTGATGCGGTATGATGATGCTCAAATTTATGGGCGTACGGGTCGGCAACATTCAGACCTGCGAAAGCGGTGCCTACCCAAAGCCGTCCCTCGTGATCCTGGTGGATGGTGGTGACCGAGTGGTGGGAAAGGGTGCGTGTGTCGTGGGGATCGCTGGTGAAGTAGTGAAACCGGTCATTTTCCCGGTCATACAGGTGAAGTCCGCCATTGTCATTACCGACCCAGAAGTCACCGTCACGGTCAAGGTGCAAAGCTACCGGCATATTGTTTCCCATGACCTTGGGACCGCCGGCTTCATTGCGGTATGTTTGAAATGAAACGTCACCATCCTCGTTCCGTGTCACCCGGCTGATTCCATTATTCAAGGTGGCCAGCCACATACTTCCATCCCGGTCCCGGAGTAAACTGGTTTTTACAATTGTTTTTTGTTCGCCGTCTTCATCTCTCTTTTCGTGGTAATATCTGGAGATATGGCCTGTTTCCGGCTCAAGATATTGCAAGCCGTCGTCAGCGGTTGTGATCCAGATACCCCCTTCGCCATCCGGCAACACTCCGTTGATATTGTGATTGATCAGCGGTTCGTAGGCCTGAAAATCGTCGGTTTCGGGATTGAGGTAATACAATCCGTTGGATCCTCCCGTCACCCATATCGTGCCATCCTGATCTTCTTGAATGCTTTCCACCACCTCGTTATTACTGGCCAGACTGTCTGGAATTGCAGGCAGCATGTAGCGGTGGAACGTGTCGGTTTCCCTGCAGTAGCGGCTTACGACACTTCGTCCGCCTATCCACAGATTCTGGTTCCGGTCTTCATAGAGGCTTCCCACGAAATCATCAGCCAGACTTGCGGGGTGGTCGCTTCTTTGGTAAATATCGAAGGAGATTCCGTTGAACCGGTTCAGTCCACTGTTGGTACCTACCCATAAGAAGCCTTTGGAGTCGTGCAGGATATCGGAAACCTGCTTGCTTGTTTCCCCGTGATCAATGGTTTCAAAATGCAAGTCGGTTTTGGACGGAGCTGGGTAGTCACGCGTGTCCGCCGTTACCGTCCCGGCATACAAAACGGATGACCATAAAAGGACCAGGCTTATGAAAGCAAAGTTGAGAGTTTGTTTGACCTTTGCCAACAAAACAAGCATTGTGAACAGAGGTTTTCTCTCCCTTTGTAACGTATTGAGAAAAATAGTGTTCAATACAATCGGTATGAATTATGCCGGGGTTTCAGGAGGATGCGATCGCGAAGGAATAATAATTCATTATTTGATTATAATAAAATTCTAATTTTTAACAAATATTTTGGTTTACCAAAAACATTTCAGGAATGGTAAGAGGTTGTATTCCAAGTCCAAAGAGGGCATAATCGTACCTGGCGGGATCGAGGGGATCCAGCATCCGAAGGGTGGCGGTCAGTTGGTCAACGGACCGGGCGTCATTGGCCCTGCGTGTAAGAAGGCCAAACAACCTTGAAAAACGTGCGACATGAACATCCAGCGGGATCATCAATTCAGAGGGTGTCATGAAACTCATGGTACCGGGGTCAACCGGACTGTCATGACGAATAGCCCATCGTAAAAATAGCCACAATCGTTTGCAGGAACTGTTTTTGTCAGGTGTCGCGATATGTTTGCGAACTCGGTCCGGGGCTTCGGGTATCATGGAAAAAAAACGGTGATGGAATCGGGAAAGCAGTGGTTGTTGCGGCCCGGATTCCCGGTAGCAGCTGCTCCAGAAGGCCTCAAATGAGCCGTATTGCCGGAGAATACCCGAAAGAGCCCGCAGTATCCAGCGGATATCTTCTGCGGTGAAGGTACGGTGTTTAAAACCATGCAGACGGGATTCGTCGGCCGGTGTCAGATTGCCGATAAAATCGGCGGGGCCGGTATCAAAACGGCCCAGCAAATCCCCGGTTTTTGCGATCACGATATCGCGCCGGCCCCATGCAAACAAGGCGGACAAAAAACCGGCCAGGTTGCGGTTTTCGGGATCGTCATATCGGTGCATGAAAACAACAGGGTCGGTAGCGATATATTCAGGGGTTTCGACCTGTTGCACTACGGGATCCAAAAAGGCTTTGAGTTCCGGGATCATGTTTTGATCAAAAGAGGCCAGGGGCGGTTGCGGTGTGGCACGGGAAGCAGGATCAGGGATAAATGTCATTATGCCCGGTATTTGACCAGTGTATCGGTGATTTTACGGTTGGCTTTCGGGAAAGCATAGTCGTCCAGATCGGATTGTTGTACCCATCGCAGAGGTTCGCCGTTATGTGGCCGGGGAGGATTAGACCCCTTTCGCAGGTGGGCGAAAAAAGCATGAAGGGTTATGGTGAAGTGGCTGTAGGCGTGATGAATCACCTCAAAAGGCTCCCGGTCCACGGTGACATCAGCCCCAAGTTCTTCGAAAAGTTCACGTTGTACCGTCTCTGTAAGTGCTTCCCCATTCTCACGTTTGCCCCCGGGAAACTCCCAGAGTCCGCCCAGCATGGCCTCATCCGGACGTCTTGTAATCAGCACGCGATCGTGCTCATCGCGGATCACTCCAACTGCTATTTGGTGGTGCGGCCGCTTTTTTGCCGGTGATTTGTGGGGGAGTTCGGCGGTGCGATGCTCATGGTATGCCACGCATGACTCCTGCAGCGGACAGGAATGACATTGCGGTTGAACCGGCGTACAGATGGTAGCGCCCAGCTCCATCATGGCCTGATTGTGATCCGCAGGATGTTTCCGGTCGAGAAGCCTGTGTGCCAGGTCTCCGATCTCTTTCTGGATGCCGGATTTACGGACATCATCGTCAATTGCGAAAAGCCTGCTGATGACACGGATGACATTGCCATCCACAACGGCGTGGGGCCGGTCGAAAGCGATACTCATGACCGCTGCAGCGGTATAGGGTCCAATACCCTGAAGGGCGATGAGCTCATCATAACTATCGGGAAACGTGCCATCGTGACGATCAACAATTTGTCCGGCGGCCTTGTGAAGGTTTCGTGCCCGGGAGTAGTAACCAAGTCCTTCCCAGAGTTTCAGTACCTCGTCACGTTCGGCCAGGGCAAGCGCCTGAACGTCCGGAAACCGCTCGGTAAAACGCTCGTAATAGGGAATAGCCTGTTCCACACGTGTCTGTTGAAGCATGATTTCCGAGAGCCATATACGGTAGGGGTCACGGGTCTTTCGCCAGGGCATGCTACGGGCGGAGCGACGATACCAGGCGATCAGACTTTGGATGTCATGGTCTGCTTGCATTCAGGATTCGCCATGATTCAGATCGATAACTTCTATTTTGACATCAAGAGAGGAGGCTGCTCCGTACTGGTCGGTGGCGATAATCTGAAAGTCGTGTTCGCCGGACTGGCGCCGATTCGGGGTCCATTCAAACTCTCCGCTTCTCTCATCCAGGGAAGCTCCATCCGGCAGATCCACCCCGATGTATCGGATCAGATCGGCGCTGCGGCCGTCGGGGTCGCTGGCATGGAATGGGATGGAAAACGACTCGCCAATCGGGATGGAGAGAGTCCGTACCGGGGAAAAACGCGGCGGACTGTTAAACGGTCTGACGGTCACTTCAAAAGAGGTGCTGTCGGTCTGTCCCCCGCGGGATGTGGCGATCAGAGAAATGATATGAGTGCCGACATCAGAGGAGGACGGCTGCCAGTAAAATCCGTTTCCGCGAATACGAATCCCGTCAATATGGGATCGCTGTTGAAACCGCACATTTTCAGGGTGATGTCCGCTGTCCAGGTTGAGGGTCAGCAGCAATGGACGCGGATATGGGATGATTTGCTTCTCAATGTGCTGAATGCGAAGGGGTTCGTCGGGGGTGTCCACTACTCTTGGATCTGTGCTCTCATCAGGCGGGGTGTCCGGGGAAAATGTTGCCATGTTACGGGCGTCGAGCCACCGGGTGACCTCCCGGAATTCACTGATCCATAGCTGATCCTTGAAAGTGGTGATATGGTTGCCAGCTGACGAATCCTGACGAAAGGCCGCGGGGCGAAAGCCTTGTCCGGCGATCCAGACCAGGTTGCTTTGGTCGCGAATGACATAGGTGTCGTTCCAGTATTCAAGTTGTGTGACGGCATTGTCGATTTGGAAAAGTTCGTCATAGCGGCCATCCGATCGAATGCGGTAAACGGTACCGGTGTCGGTGGTCATATACAGGCGGTGGGCGATGGTGTGGAGCCGCCCGTTGTGATCCGGCATGGCTACATCGCGCTCATGTATCAGTTCTCCGTCAGTATATTCAAAAAAGAAAAGACGGTTTTGTTGGTCCAGCGCGAAAAGCCGGTCGGATATCCGGGCCAAAGAGACCATGGGCTCGTCATGCTGGTGGATCTGCAAAGGCGTTTGATCAACGGATTCGGAAGATTCCAGGGATAATTTCCGGATGCCTTGCCGGTCATCCGCCATAAACAGGCTGTTCCCGATGCGAACCAGGTCGTTAGGGTCGCTCTCCAGGTGTGTAGATGAGTACACTCCCAGGACCGATGTCGGCTCTATGACCGTCAGCCTGCCGTTGTCGCCAAACAGATAAGCAAAACGGGAATCGGCAACAAGACGGTTTCCACGGTCGGCAAGTCCGGATGAGGAATATAGCCATTGGAGTGAGTCGGCTGTGGTGCGAAACACGATCAGCCCTTCACGCCCGGACAATATATACATGTGCGACTGACTGCTTGCGATGGTCCGTATATCGGGGATTTCCATGGTGGTTTCAATGCTTTTCACCAGTTCCGGCGATTCATCTGCCGAGGATGGAGCAGCCAACAGACCGATGATAAAAATGCTCAAAAGATAGCGGGAAATAAGAGAAGTCATATGTTTTTACAGCCGGTTAAAGCCAGTGATGTCGTTTGTACCATTGAATTGTTTCTGCGAGGCCATCCATCAAGCTTGTTTGTTGTTGAAAACCGAGTTTTGAGACCGCTTTATCTGCCGAGCAGGTCCATTGCATGCCCAGCTCCCTGGCCTTCTCCCGGTTGATAACGGGATAGCGGCCAATTAATGATGCCGCTTTTTCAGCGATCAGGGCCACTTGTTCTACAAAGCGGGGCCTGAGGTTCAGCTTGTAGAGTTTGTGTCCCAAGATGGACTGTGTTGCGTTCCGTATCTCATCCCAGGTGTAGGTCTCTTCACTGGTAATGAAATAGGTTTCGATCCCTGGCTTTTTCTCTTCGGCGGCCAGCAGTATTCCCTGGATAAGGTCGTTCACATGGATCAGTGATATTTGGGAAGGTGTTTTCGGTCCGATAACCGGAAAAATTCGCCAGGATGCCATTTGAAATACACTGAATATCTGATCCTCGCGCGGACCGTAAACAGCGGGAGGGCGTATGATGCTCACTGATATGTGATCATCGGCAACTTCTGCGATCATCTCCTCCATTCGTTTCTTTGATTCACCATACCGGGTGATGGGCATCAGCGGATCCTCCTCGGTAAGCGGGCGGCTGAAACTGGGTCCGCATGCCGCAAGAGATGACAAAACAATGAGCTTCGGAACCTTGAACTTCATGGCCAGCCGCAACACATTTTCCGTTGCCTCGACATTAGCCCTGTCAAACTGATGCTGATCCGGGGCTTTGACCAATCCGGCTATGTGAAACACCACATCCGCCCCCTCAATCCCCTTTTTCAGGGCGTCCAGGTCTTGCAGATTACCTTTTACACGATCAATATCTTTGTCATGCAGCCATTTATCCTGAGATCGCACCATGCAGGAAATATGGTCGTTCTGATTTTTCAGCAGATGGTCCACAAGATGACTGCCGATAAATCCGGTACCTCCGGTGATAAATGCTTTCATGAAAAATTTGTATACTTGGTGTAAGTTTTCCTTGTTTGTGGATGATGCATTTACCACCATCCGGAACTTATGTCACTTTACTTTAAGACATACCGGAATATATCGCGATCCTGACAGGGAATAAAGCGGCATGATGCTTGTAATTTATATTAATGACTAAGATGCGGAAGCGAAGAGTCGCCATATTTACCGGAAACTACAATCACATTCGTGATGGGGTATCCAATACGTTGAACCGTTTGGTGGAATACCTCGAATCGGAGGGGCACTCCGTAATAGTAATTGGCCCCTGGTCGCCCGATCCTGTTATGTCACACAAAGGAACCTATATCCCGGTGTACGCGATACCGGCTCCCGGACGTCCCGAGTATCGGATATCCATGGGTTTTACGGCGGCGGAAAAAGAGATGGTTACGGAATTCTCGCCGGATCTGATTCATATTGCGACTCCCGACATACTTGGGTTTGAAGCGCTTCGATATGCGGTACGCAATCGTATACCTGTTGTGGCATCTTACCATACCCACTTTTCAAGTTATCTCAAATACTATCGGCTGGGAATTCTTGAAAGCTTGCTTCAAAAATACCTTCGTTGGTTTTACAAAAAATGCGAGCACCTTTATGTTCCCTCTCCATCGATGCTTGAAGAGCTGAAGATGATGGGGGTCGATTCCGACCTCAGGCTTTGGACCCGTGGCGTTGATACCGGTGTCTATCATCCGGGAAAAAGAGATGATGCCTTTCGGGGAAAACTGGGATTTCAACAGACCGATATTGTGGTCAGCTTTGTATCCCGCCTGGTGTGGGAAAAAAACCTGGGTGTATTGGCGGACGTTTTTCAAAGGATTGGCAGGGAGAACCCGTCTGTTCGTACGTTGATAGTCGGGGATGGACCCGCCAGAAAAGAGCTTTCTGAAATGCTTCCTGAAACCGTTTTTACCGGACATCTGGAAGGCGAGGAGTTGGCCATGTCATATGCCGGAAGTGACCTGTTTTTCTTTCCATCAGATACCGAATCATTTGGTAATGTGACACTCGAGGCGATGTCATGTGGCCTTCCAGCGGTGGTTGCAGAGGCATCGGGAAGCCGCTCCCTTGTTGAGAACAACGTCAATGGATTTCGAGCGGAAGCCGATGATGTCGCGGAGTTTACCGACCGGATCCTGCATATTGCGAAAGATCCCGAAATTCGAAAAGAAATGGCAGTGAAATCAAGAGAAAAAGCGGTAAATTACGATTGGGGCAATGTTCTTGCTACGTTGGTTTCCTATTATAATGAAGTTCTTCGGCGTTAACCGTATTCTGTGTTAATTTACTGTTATGCGGTCAAATATGCTGTATGAAAGTGTAAACTTGAAGCAGAATGGCTGGAGAAGTGTACCATAATATTTCATCACCGGCTAAAAGTCCGGGCCAAAATTTTGCAGAAGATTCATTTTTTTGATTATTTTAAATGATTAATTCCTCCAGTTTCCTCCAGCCGAAAAGTAGAAAAAATTAATGGCTCATTCCGAACAAAGTATTAAGAAAGCCGATATCTTTGACAAAGCCTACCAGTTTACAGCGGCTGATGAGGTCAAAGCTCAGGGGCTGTATCCTTATTTCAAGCCATTAACCGATACAGACGGTAATGTGGTCGTCATTGAGGGTCATGAAGTTATCATGGCGGGTTCCAATAACTACCTGGGCCTTACCAATGATCCGCGCTTAATTGAAGCTGCCCAGAAAGCGATTAGCAAGTATGGTACCGGTTGCACGGGCTCCCGATATCTGAATGGTACGCTGGATCTGCACCTCGAGCTTGAGAAACGGCTCGCGACCTTTATGCGAAAAGAGAATTGTGTGCTTTTCAGTACCGGATATCAAACAAATGAAGGGTCTATACAAACTATTGCCGGACGGAATGATGTCATTTTTTCCGACAAGGATAATCACGCCTGTATTGTTGCCGGGACGTTAAGTTCCAATGCCCGGACCGTTCGCTACTATCACAATGACATAAAGCATTTGCGCAAACTTTTGGAACGGGAAGATTTTGCTACCGGAAAACTTATTGTCAGCGATGGCGTTTTTTCCATGTCCGGCACCCTTGCCAAAGTTCCGGAACTGGTGGCACTCAGCAAAGAGTTTAATGCCCGTTTGTATCTTGATGATGCACATGCAATCGGTGTCCTCGGTGAAGAGGGAAGGGGGTCTGCCTCCGCTTTCAACTTGCTGGATGAAGTAGATTTGATCAGTGGCACCTTCTCCAAGTCATTTGCTTCTTTGGGTGGGTTCCTGGTAGGAAATCATCAAGTTATTGAATTCATACGCCACCACGCGCCATCCCATATTTTCAGCGCATCCATGCCACCAGCCAATGTGGCTACGGTACTGAAGGCCCTTGATGTCTTGCAGGAAGAAACCTGGCGCCTCGATCGCCTGGAGGAAATTTCAAATTACATGCGCAAAGGCTTAAAAAACCTCGGGTTTAACATATGGACCAGCGAATCTCCCATTGTGCCGGTAGTGATCGGTGATTTGATGGATTGCCTGCGCTTTTGGCGCGATCTTTTTGAAGAGGGTGTTTACGCCAATGCGGTGGTCCCCCCGGCGGTACCACGCGGACAGTCCCTCATTCGAACCAGTTATATGGCGACACATACCAACGATCAACTGGATAGTATCCTGGAAGCATTCAAAAAAGTGGGCATCCGGCGCGGTATAATCGATCGGAATGGCTCTTCGCTGATAGAGGTGTAGGTGCCGTGGAGAAACAGGAGAAACAGGAGACAAAGGAGCAAGCCAAAGCTCAAAAGGATCTTCAGGGAGTCGTTTTGGTCACCACGGAGGAGGAGCGGAAGCAGTTTCTGGAGTTTCCGTATCATCACTATGCCGATGACCCGAACTGGATTCCGCCCTTAAAGATTCAACAAAGAGAACTGATCAATCAACAAAAAAACCCGTTTTACAAGGATGCGGATATGGCAATGTTCCTTGCCTATCACAACGGCGAGGTGGCCGGTCGGCTAGCAGCGATCCACAATCATGCTTTCAACCGTTATAACAACGACAGCGCGGGTTTTTTTGGTTTTTTTGAGTCGATTGAAAATCAATTGGTAGTAGATCTCTTGTTCCGGGTGACCCGTGACTGGCTTGCTGAGCGGGGTTGTACCAGATTGCTCGGGCCCATGAGTCCCGGGCTCCTGGATGAAATCGGTGTTCAGGTCGATGGCTTCGAATACGCGCCGGCTATTATGATGCCTCACTCCAAACCCTGGTATGACAAGATGATCCGTGGATCCGGATTAGACAAGGAGATGGATCTTTTGGCCTATAAGGTCACCAAAGAACATGTTACTATGGATCGCATGGATCGGGCCCTGGATATCGTTAAAAAACGCACACCGGGATTAAAAATCCGTCGTATAAACTTGCGAAAATTCAATAGTGAACTGGATATCATTCACCGCTTATTCAATGAGGCCTGGAAGCAAAATTGGGGCTTTTATGAGATTAGTCGTGATGTTTTGGAACATCTTGGAAAAAGCCTGCGACAGATTATCGATACCGATTTTGCCCACATTGCCGAGGTGGATGGTAAGCCCGTAGGATTTTCTATCTCCATTCCGGATTACAACCAGGTATTCCGGCATATGGATGGCACGCTCTTTCCAACCGGAATGTTTAAATTACTCTGGCATAAACGAAAAATTAATGCAATAAGAACCGCCTTGATGGGCGTAGTGCCCGAATACCAGGGACGTGGAATAGATGCCACATTGATTAGGGAATCGATGCATAACGGTTTGCCCCGGGGCTTTACATCGGCAGAGGTAGGGTGGCTACTGGAGACCAATACCAATATTCTCCGGGTTGTCGAACGGCTTGGTGGTTATCCGGAAAAAAGGTATCGGTTGTATGGTGTTGACTTAAGTCAGTCTGAGTAGCGTATTTCCGAATATTTTTACCAGCAGGGGTAACACAATCGACATGCATTGGTTTGTAAAATATTGCTTTTTTGCCTTATTTACAGTTTCGAACGCATCAATGACATAAAGCCGGTTTCTCAAAAAAAACTGATCTATGACTGTCAAAACCCCTTCAAAGCTACCCTCACTATTGCAGAATCAATCTGAGTTTAAGGTCCGGTCCACACCCATTTCATCTTTTTCCAACCAGGAAATGATGGAGATCTATCGCATGATGCTCATGGTCAGGCGCCTGGATGAGAAAATGTTTATTCTGCTCAAACAGGGTCGGGGTCATTTTCACGTAGGATGCTCCGGTCACGAGGCTGTACAACTCGCCGCGGCCAAAATCATGCGTAAAAAAAAGGATTGGGCCCTGCCTTATTATCGTGACCTTGCTTTCTCCGTGGGTTTCGGTTTGACCTCGCGGGATATCTTGTCCGCTCATCTCAGCAAGATCACAGATCCTTCCGGTGCGCGACAAATGCCCTCCCATTTCAACAGCAGGGAGCACCATATTGTATCGGTTTCAAGTTCCATTGGTGCCAGCTTCCTGCCCGGCCTGGGCCTGGCCCAGGCGGCCATACGTGAAAACAAGGATGATGTCATTTATGTGTCAACCGGAGAAGGGGGAACATCGCAGGGCGTTTTTTACGAGTTGTTGAACTGGGCAACAATGTGCCGTGCTCCGGTGGTTATTGTCGTGCAGGATAACAAATACGCAATTAGTGTGCCCTTGAACGAGCAGACCAGTAATGAGAGCATATCGAAAACCGTTCGGGGATTTGATAACCTGGGGATTTATGAGGTAGATGGCACCGATTTTTTTAATGCTCACGCAGCCATGAAAAAAGCTACAGAAAGGGCGCGTCGCGGAGAGGGGCCATCCGTGGTCCATGCCCACGTCGTCAGGCTGGTGCCCCACTCCTCTTCCGATGATCAAAGTAAATACCGGACGGCTGACGAGCTTGAAAATGACCGCATGCACGATCCGCTCGAGAAACTGCGACTACGGCTGCTGGATGCCGAAATCGCGAATGAAGAGGAGTTGGAAGCATTGAATCAGGAAGTTCATGAGCAGATTGAGAAAGACACAACATGGTGCAATAAACAGCAGAATCCCGGATCCGGGGATGCATTGCTGAACGTGGTTTCAGAAAATCCGCCTGAATTGGAATATGAGAGCAGTGTTCCTGACGGAGAACAGGTGGTGATGGTAGATGCGATCAATCATGCGCTTAAAGAGGAGATGACACGAAATGATAAAGTGATCGTATTTGGTCAGGATGTGGCCGGAGGAAAAGGCGGAGTGTTTACCGCGACCCAGGGGCTGGTTAAAGCCTTTGGGAAGGAGCGCTGTTACAATACGCCGTTATCCGAGGCTTCCATCCTTGGAACAGCCTGTGGCCTGGCTATCCGCGGATTCAAGCCTGTTCCCGAAATACAGTTTGGCGATTATATATGGCCCGCCATGGAGATGATTAAAAATCAGATCGACTCCCTTCGCTACCGTTCTTACAACCACTTCAGTGCGCCGATGGTTATCCGGATTCCGGTGGGCGGATACATCCACGGTGGATTATGTCACAGTCAGAATATTGAATCTACTTTTGCCCACTTCCCCGGCTATCGGGTTGTTATGCCCAGCAATGCGGCTGATGCCAAAGGGCTGTTAAAGACAGCGATTCGCAGCGATGACCCTATTGTGTTTCTGGAACATAAAGCCCTTTATCGGCAAGGTTTTGCACGACGACCCGAGCCGGACGGGGACTATCTTCTGCCCATCGGCAAGGCGGAAATTGTTCGCGAGGGTTCCGACATTACGATCATAACCTATGGAGTTATGGTGCAGAAAGCCCTGAACGCCGCCAAAGAACATCAAAGGCAAGGTACGGAGATTGAAGTGGTTGATATCCGAACCATATTGCCCCTGGATACGGAAACAGTCCTGAATTCGGTTCGCAAGACCAATCGCGTGCTGGTGTTGCATGAGGATTATGAGTTTATGGGATTTGGCGCCGAAATAGCCGCCCGCATAGCCTCCGATGCATTTGATGCCCTTGATGCCCCTGTCAAAAGAGTCGCGGCCCGATTTTCGCCGATTCCCTTTGCGGCTGCCCTGGAGGATTTTGTATTACCCAATGATGATGATATCAGGGATGCATTAAATGAGCTGATTCATTATTAATTCATCTAAAATTTTGATATTGCTTTCGCAATTTTATTAGTAACCTAAATACAATCACGTATTTCTATCATGACAAAATTCAGAGTTGAAAAAGATTCCATGGGCGAAGTGCAGGTGCCCGAGGATGCCTATTATGCTGCACAAACACAGCGAGCCAAAGAGAACTTCCCGGTTAGCGATATGCGCTTCGACCGCGCATTTATTCAGGCGATCGGATATGTAAAACAGGCTTGCGCTCTTGTAAACAAAGATCTCGGTCTGTTGCCGGAAAGCATAGCCGACTATGTCGTAAAGGCAGCTCAGATGGTAATTGACGGTGAACTGGATGACCACTTTGTAGTGGATGTTTTTCAAACCGGATCCGGCACTTCCACCAATATGAATGCCAATGAGGTGATTGCCAATCGCGCCAATTGGCTGGCCAAAAATGACGGGGCGGATGTAAAAATCCATCCGAACGACCATGTAAATTATGGACAAAGCTCCAACGACGTATTTCCGACGGCGATCCGTATTTCTGCTTTGCTTGCGGTAAAAAAACAGTTGATTCCTGCTTTGGATCACTTGCGTAAGGCTTTCAATGAGAAAGGCCGGGAGTATGCCGATGTGGTCAAAACGGGTAGAACTCACCTTATGGATGCAATGCCACTGACCATCGCCCAGCAGTTCGGTGGTTATGAGCGTCAATTGCAACTGGGCGTTTCCCGCCTCGAGGCAGCCATGGAACGCCTTCGCGAACTGCCTCAGGGTGGTACAGCGATCGGCACCGGCATCAATACGCACGAGGAGTTCGGTAAACGATTTGCCGAAAAGGTATCGGAATTGAGCGGCGAAACTTTCGAAGAAGCTGTTGATCATTTTGAAGCCCAGGCAACAATCGACGCCCCGGTCGAGACCAGCGGGCAGTTGAAAACCATTGCGACAGGTATGATCAAGATGGCAAATGACTTGCGCTGGATGAATTCCGGGCCCAACAGCGGATTGGGTGAGGTGCAGCTCAAGGCCTTGCAGCCAGGATCATCCATCATGCCCGGAAAAGTAAACCCGGTCATTGAAGAGTCGGTGGCGATGGTCTGTGCCCAGGTAATCGGCAATGATGCAACTATCACCATTGGCGGACAGTCCGGCAACTTCGAGTTGAATGTCATGCTCCCGGTTGTCGGGTACAATTTGAATCAGAGCATCGTCTTGCTTGCCAATGCATCTTGTAATTTTGCCAATCAGTCGGTATCCGGTCTGATCGTCAAGAAAGAAGCGATAGCCGACAACATCGGAAAGAACCCGATACTTGTCACGGCACTCAACCCGATTATAGGATATGATCTGGCGGCAAAAATTGCCAAGAAAGCTTTTGCCGATAACAGGCCATTGAAGGAGGTTGCGCTTGAAATGACCGATCTGAGCGAGGAGGAACTTGACAACGCGCTTGATCCGATGAAAATGACCAAAGGCGGTTTTACCGAGTAATCAGATCAAACGCAGAAGTTCTGCATTTTAAAGCCTTGTCTGTTTCCTGTGAATAGGAGAGAGGCAGGGCTTTTGTTTTATCCGGGGACACACACGCAGGTGTTTCCGGCAGAGCAGGTCAAACAGACTACCAAAATACCCGGTTGAAGAACATATCTGCAAAAATAAAAGCCCAAACCACAGGGAGATAAATCAAGGATCCATAAAGAACACCCCTGGCATTCTCTTTGGAACGGGAGTGCTGAAAACGGAGTCCCGAGTAGAGAAAAAGCAGGCCGGCAGCGACAGCACCGGCCAAATAGAGTAAACCGGTCATATTCAGCAGAAAAAGGGTGATACTGACGGGGATAATGACAATCAGACATCCTGTTATGGTTAATGCGGAGATAAAACCGGTGAGGTCGCTTTCCGGAAGCATGCGGAATCCCGCAGCCCGGTAGTCGTCATTACAAAGCCAGGCAATGGCTACCACATGTGGCACTTGCCATAAAAAAACGATCGCGAAGAGTATCCAGGCTGTTGTGTCGGTCAGGCTGCCGGAGGCGGCCACCCAGCCACCTACGGGGGGCAAGGCACCTGGCACAGCACCCACCATCACATTGACAAAGCTGACACGCTTTAATGGGGTATAGAAAGCAAGGTACAGTATCGAAGTGAGTGCAGATATCACGCCGGTTAACGGGTTGACCATGAAAAGAAGGTATAAAAAACCGGCCAACATCAGAGACAAAGAAAAAAACAGCGCGTTTCCCGGTTTAATTTTATGAGCAGGCAGTGGCCTGTTAAGCGTACGAACCATTTTTTTGTCAAGGTCCCGCTCAACGTACTGATTGTGGGCGGCGGTACCCCCGGCGATGAGCGTGGTACCCAAAGCGGCATGAAAAAACAATAAAAGGGACAAGTCATTTTCCGAACCCAGAAAAAAACCAACACTCATACTCCACAATACCAGAAGCGTGATCCCCGGTTTGGTCATTGTGAGATAGTTTGATAACGTGTTACGTATGCTCTGCAGAGTTACAGAAGTTGCGGGGACAAAGTTCATTACTGGTAATTTCGGACAGGAAATAAAAACCAATTCATAAATTACGAAAAATTGCGCTATTTTTCGGTGTTGTATAAAAAGAACCACGAAACCATGTCCTGGCATTCCCTGTTTTCCCGTCTTAATTCATTTCAAAAAACAGCGCTTTTTGCTCTGTTTGTGACATTCCTGCTTATTTTCATTGGGGGACTCGTCCGTGCTACCGGCGCTGGACTCGGGTGTCCTGACTGGCCCAGGTGTTTTGGACTTTGGATACCGCCCCTGTCAGCAGCCGAGTTGCCCCCGGGCTATGATCCCGATGCATTTAATGTTTTCAAAACCTGGATGGAGTATGTGAACCGCCTGGCAGGCGTTGTGGTGGGTTTTTCTATCCTGTTGATGTTTTTTACGTCCTTCCGTTACCTGACTGTCAGGCCCTCTGTTTTTTTTGGTTCTGCCGGCGCCTTGCTCCTTGTATTGTTTCAGGGATGGCTGGGCGGTCAAGTAGTGATCAGTGGGCTCGAGGGCTGGATGATTTCCGCTCATATGGTGGTTGCGGTGATAATACTGAATTTGATTTTATGGACATTTTTTCGCTCTGTCCGGGAAAAAGTAAGGTTGACACTGGGCAGGAAGATCCGGGGTAAGCTTATACTGATCGTGACATTATTGCTTGTGGTCACCATCGTGCAAATCGTACTCGGCACCCAGGTCAGGGAAGCTCTTGAGATGATCAAGGCGGGTTATCCGGCCCTGGATCGTGGCATGTGGATGGATCAGGTCGGATTGATTGATGCCATTCATCGCAGCTTTTCATGGGTGGTGCTGGCGCTGGTCCTTTATCTGCAATATCTGGTATGGAACAATAGTGTAGGCCCGTATTTGCCGCTACTGGCCGGACTTATAACTACTACTACCATTCTCCAAATAGTGTTTGGTCTTGGACTGGTTTATTTTGGAATTCCACCGGTGTTTCAGGTGCTTCATCTTTGGTTTGCAACGCTAATGACCGTGATCTCTTTTTTGGCACTTTTGTTTGTAATAACTGCTCGCAAAGGTGTTTCCGGCTAAAACAGGGATTATTGAGCTCATTACGACTTTACTACCAAATGACATGAATGAAAGTGGAAAAGCACCACATTCTTTTTCTAAGAGAGCGTCATTAATAAAGAAATTCACATATGATCACAATTGAAAAATTCAGTTCCAGACGGGATCTGGTTTCAAAAATAGAGAAAACCAGGGGTAAAAATGATAAAGATCCGGTTTGTGTTCTCTTACCGGCAAAACAGGGCAAACTTTATATCTATCCCCAGTCGCTGAAATTGAATAAAAAAGGGGGCTATTTTGTTGCCGGCCTGTTTAACAAACGAAAAGCACTTTTTATCCTTGGTGATGCTCCTCTAAAAGTCATGCAGGAGTATGAGGGCAGATTCATACTTCATCATTCTGATTTTTCCATAAAAAAATGTCGCTGGAGTCGTTCGGTGGCTCGTCAGCTGAGAGTGGATTTTCCTCAATATGCTCCCGCCATATCAAGAGAAGAGCCGGCTAGTATCTCTTTTGGTGATGCCCTTGGATTGGCGGGCAGGGCTCAGTTGCAGATTTTTAATGAAAAAGCCAGTTTAGCTTTTTCCCGGCAGTGTGTCCATAAAATGAGGCAACTCGGGGTGTATCCCGAAGACACGCTGGATAATGTAACGCAAACTGTTTTCCAGGAAGGGTACGAAAAAAAGTATGCTGCTGAGGCCTGTAACCTTACTACAGAGGAAGATATTGAGGAGATGTTGGCCGCCGGGTACAACCGGCTTTCTATTGAGCCGGCCGGAAAAAGTATGTTCTCTGCACGGGATTTAACGAAAAAGGAGTTACTGGAAGAGGCCTTGCATCTGCCCTGGATCGACCTTCGGGATAAATTTGAATTACTGTTTCACCGCTATCAGGGAAAAAGAATCGAGATCCTTACCGATACAACCGAAGAGACGGAAGAGGAAGCTACGCCATTGGAAATCATGCCCAGTGAGTCACAGGTGTTATCGGCGATGAACCTGTTTTCGCGTGTGCTGCTGCATGTGGTTGAGATGGAGCGAATACTGTCCACTCATGTAGCCAACGATCAGGTACTGCTTGAGTTATCATTCATGCAGACCGGGGAGGAACTGACTCCTTTTGAGCATTATTTTCTGATCAATGAGTTGAGTCGTCATAATGTATATCCCGATTTTCTGGCACCCGGTTCGCTTTCGGAGGAACATTTCCTTATTGCAAAACATTTCGGTCAATACGGGTTAACCGGAACAGCCGATAGTCTCGAATCCGGAGATGGCGAGAGTTGGTTGGATGTTTTTTTGAGACTTTCTGAGCGCTGGCAATCACACGGAATTCATCTTCACCTGGTCTATCCGGATATCAGCTATATTACAGCACTGGAATGTATAGCTGTGGAGCAACCGGAACTGTTTGGGGAAATATGGGACATCTCCCGGAAGCGGTTTATCAAGGCGGAAGCCTCCGGGTACTCCGATTTGAAAATCCAGCATATTCCTACCATAGATATGATGAGTGACGAAGATTTAAAAAAGCTTGTTCACCAGGAGTATTCGCAGGAATTTCTGGAATTGACGATGCCTTTTGTGCTCAATGAAAAAGATCATCACGGCAACAGGTATTATCGCAAAAAAATATTCGATTTTTTGAACGACAATGAATCTGTTTATACGGAGGCTCTAATGAAGAGGTACTTGCTCGACTGATTCGCTTTTTCTGATGGATGAACTACGAGGGATAAGTTTTACGGGAATCATGCTGAGAATACCGTGCTGATGATGGGTCGGGGAGAACCGGGTTTTCAACGTTTGAATGGTTGCTGTGCCCAAACGCTCAAAATCTGTTTTAATGGATGAGATGACAGGAATAGTTTGTTGGCACATAGGCAGATCATCATATCCCAAAATGGCAAGATCGTCCGGGATTTTCACATTGTAGATTTGGGACATGGCCAAAAACGCAGTAGCCATCAAATCATTGGAGACAAATACGGCATCGACCTGCATGTTGCTTTCCATCAGGTTTTTGAAACTCCGGACTCCGGAGTCAAACTCAAAATCCCCCTCAGATTCCCAAACCAGATTCATCTCAGGTTTGGTATTGATGAAGTCATTGAAGCCGTTATACCGAAAACGGGTCTCAGCTTTGAAAGAGGGGCCCTTGACAATCCCCAGATTTTTGTAACCTTGATTGTAAAAATGATCGGCCGCCTGATAACCGGCACTATAACCGTCAAAAGTAATGGTGGATAGCAGCGGGTTTTCAATCAGGGCGTTCGAGACAACCGGGAACGTATCGGGAATAACTTCCACAATATTTTCATAGTCATGGTGCTCAAGCTCCGGCATGAACAGTATGACGCTGTCATAATAGCCCTCCTCAATGATCTCCTTCAAAAAGGCCCGCGCATCTTTTCGCGGGTTGCTTACGTTGAGGAGCGAGAGTCTGATATTTTCCGACCGGGCGGCTTTCAAAAAGCCGTAAAAATAAGAGGCGTAAAATTCTCCTTCATGAAAGTCAGCTATGACGGCGACATTATGGGGCAAGTTGTTCTGTTCATAACCCTGAATTTTACTTACAGGATAATTGAGCCTGGTCGCGGCTTCCACGATCTTTTTACTTGCCCTGGTGCTGATTTTACCTGCATTGCTTAAAACCCGGGATATCGTGGAAATAGAATACCCGGTTTCCTCTGCGATGTCTTTCAATGTGACTTTCATGGAAGGTACATTATATATTTGTTACAGTAAGCCAGGGATTGGCAATGGGAATGAAGGAGTGGTTATGTGATTTTTTGCATCTTAAGATAAAATATTTGACATATATTCAAAAATTGTCAGAAAATGTAAACAGTTTTTAATCAGTATCCGAAAGAATTAAAAACCGGGGGCCTAATCTGGGAATCGGATACCTCCAAATAAAACTCCTCTGTTTCCTCTCCGATCATCAACTGGTATTTCCCGCTTTCTACAACGGATTCGCCATTTGGTCCGGGATAAAACAGGTGATCTTCCGGCCGGATTTCAAAAGTGAGTGTTGTTGTTTCACCTGGGGCGAGCTCGATTTTTTCAAAGTGTTTGAGTTGTTTAACCGGACGTGTGATCAAGCTTACCTCGTTTCTTAAAAACCAAAGCACATTTTCCTGACCGTGAACGGGTCCGTTGTTGGTGATATCAATTGTTGCCTTAAGGGTTCCATCCGGAGAAATTCTTTCAGACGGCAACTCCAGATTTTCATAAGTAAACTCCGAGTAACTCAATCCGTGTCCAAATTCCCAGGCTGCTGTGACTAAGTTGGTTGGTTTATGATCGTATGTCGCGAAATGGCTGGGTTCGGCCGGATAGGTAAATGCCAGTCGCCCGCTGGGATTGAAAGCTCCTGAAATAACATCGGCAACAGCCTGCCCTCCTTTAAAGCCGGGAAGACCGGCGAAAAGAACAGCATCGCTGTCGGTAACCTCCTCAGAAAGAACGCGCGGGCGGCCGCCAACATAAACCAGTACAACCGGTTTGCCGGCCTCATAAACCAGGCTGGCCATATCCAGTTGATCATGGTCCAGTGTAAGGTCGCTGATGTCCCCAAAAAACTCGGTGTAAGGTTCCTCGCCCAGGGCCATAACAATCACATCGGTTTCCTCTGCGGCATCAAGAAAATTTTGATGGGATGGGCTGCCGCGGTCACCGATCGATTCCATCAATGTCACACTTGCGTCATGGAATACTTCCTGAAGTCCGGTAAAAATAGTGTGGATATCATCAGGATACATCTCCTCCGGTCCGCCTTGCCATTCGAGGGTCCAGCCGCCACTTAAATCACGTTTGGAGTCGGCTCTGGGTCCGACAACCAGGATATTATCGGTCTCCTCCGGGTCCAGTGGTAACAGGTTGTCATGGTTTTCCAGTAAGACCAAAGACTCTCTTGCTGCCTGAAGTGCGTGGGCTTTGTGATCATCATGACCCACAAGATCAAAGTAATCAGTGGTCGGGTATGGGTTTTCAAATAACCCCAGTTCAAACTTGAGTGTAAGAATTCGGCGTACCGATTCGTCAATTCGCTCTTCGGTTAACGCACCTTCTTCCACCAATTCTCTCATCAGATAGATAAAATTGAACGACTGGGGAGTCATACTCATGTCAATGCCTGCTTCAATGGCCAGTCGTGTGGCTTCTTTTTCATTTTCAGCAGCGTGGTGATAGTGCTCCTGCTGGTATCCGACTTCATCCAGCGTGGTGAGTTTGATGATATCGGCCCAATCGGTGAGAATAACGCCCTCAAAGCCCATTTCGTCACGTAGCAGGCCGGTCAGCAGTGGTTTTGAAGCGTGCACCGGTACTCCGTTGACCTCGCCGCTGTTAACCATCACGGTCTTGATTCCGGCGTCCACAACGGCTTGAAAAGGCGGACGGTGTATTTCCTGAAGTGATTGGTCCGATATATCGACCGGAGAACGGTCCCAGCCCGATCGGGGAGTAGAGTAAGCGATAAAATGTTTGGCAGTCGCTGCCATCCGGTAAGGCTCAACGGATTTCTCATTTTCAAGGCCTTCGGTATAAGCGGCTCCGAGAATGGAGGCCAGATAGGGGTCCTCTCCAAAGGTTTCATAAAAGCGGGCCCATCGCGGATCCCGTCCAATATCCTGTACAGGAGCAAAGTTCCAGTGATGTCCCAGGTGAGCGGCTTCACGTGTGGTGACTTTCCCCATGGTGCGGGCCATATCGACATTGAAGCTGTTCGCCAAATTGATATTGTGCGGAAAAATCGTGCTTTCCAGTAAATAACTGGCCCCGTGCATGTGGTCAACCCCATATATCATGGGGATATCCAGCCGGGACTCTTCGATCACGATGGTTTGTAGTTCGTGTGTAAAATCGTACCATTGCTGAGGAGGAACGGCAAAGCCATTGAGGAAAGAGCCGATCTGATAGGTAGAAGCAACTTCCCTGGCACGGTCGGGATCCAGCCTGACCAGGTTCTGGCCTTCCGTGTTAATTTCGGAGACATTGATTTGGGTCATCTGCCCGATTTTTTCATCGAGGGTCATGCGCCCCAACAGGTCTTCGACCCGTTCATCGATGTTTGCTTCGGCATCAAGGTAGATAGGGGCTTCGTTGGAGTTGTTACATGCGAGCAACAACAAGGACAGCAGAGATACCTGGAGTATGATGTGAGAAAAGACCGGAAATGGATAGCGTTTATTCATGATAGTCAGGTTTTATAGATATTGTTAAAAAAGCAGCTGGCGAATGGTTGTCATTTAAATAATATAGGACCTGTTACGCAATAATAATTTGGTTTGGCGATCCGAAACCGGAAACAGGTTGTCATTGATGGAGATAACAATTTTTTTGCATAAATGTAAGTAAATGGTATAAAAAAAATGGATGCAAGCCGGCGAACTTGCATCCATTTTCAGTGAGATGACAGGGAATCATCTACTTGATAAGGGTCATGTTACGAGTTTGCACCATGTCGCCGGCCTGAAGACGGTAGATATACGTACCGCTGGTAAGATTGGAAGCATCGAAATGAATCGTGTGGTTTCCTTCCGAACGGTTTCCATTAACCAGTGTTTCTACATGCTGACCAAGAAGGTTGAATACTTCCAGGGTTACATGTGAGGATTGTGGAAGAGCAAATGTAATATTGGTAGTGGGGTTGAAGGGGTTGGGAAAGTTTTGGTCAAGTTGCAGTTCCGCAGGAACATCGACTACTTCACCACTTGTGGGTTCACCGTCGGTGACTATGCGGAAGTCATCCAGATACCAGATATCTCCTTCCGCTTGACCATCGGGAAAATCGCCGATAATGGTAACCAGGTCCCAGGGAGTCTCCTGGTCTACCCCAAACTCACTCATATCCCACTCAAGAAGAACCCACTCCTCTGCGGTATCAAGCTCAACGATCAGGTCGCCGGTCTGAACATCAAACTCTTGCATTTCAAACTTCATGACAAAGTTGATATTGGCTTTCGGGGACCAGACCTTCATCTGGAAAACCGTCTCGTCGGTAACTTCAACCGGCTCTTCCAGGTAGTAGAAAAAACCGGCCCAGTCGTCTCCTCCGGCGGCTCTTTCATATTGCAGAACGTAATCGGTTTCGTTCAGTCCGGACGGATCCGGATTTTCGATTCGGGTTAAAACGGCGCCTGAAAAGGGATGGAAGAAGAAGCCCTCTGCCCAGTTAAAATCGTCATCCATGTTGAGATGGTGGGGAAGCAGTTCCAGGTCTGCCGGATCTTCCGGTTCCGGAAACTCCTGAGCATGGGAAATACCCGCACCAAAAACGGAAAGAATCAAAACGGCAATCAGCGATTGAAGTGTAGTGGTAAACGCTTTACTCATATTTATACCTCTTATAGGGATTTGTTAATAGTTGTTGAATCAGGTTTGTTCATAAGACAAATCAAGTAGTTGGAACCCGGATTTGATTGGGCCGGCCTCCGACTATGTTTACGATATACAAATTGTAAAATATCCCACAATAAAGCAAAAAAATGTTCAATAAAAAGAAATTTATTACAAAAATATTGCACTAAGAAGGGTTATTTCGTATCTATGGGAGTAAGTTATAAACAGGTGAATGTTGTCTTAAAGAGGACATTAAGCCGTATTTACCTGTTTGTCAGATCAACGCAAAAAATTATTATAAATGCAAAAAACAACAATGAATAAAACAGATAACGTATGAATCACTTTAGAAAACTATTATTGCTTCTGGTTATGGTAATTATGACGAGTGCCGGATTGACCCAGGCTCAGACCATTACCGGAATAGTAACCGATGCCGAGACGGATGAACCATTGCCGGGAGTTAACATTGCATTGCAAGGCACCGCCATTGGAACATCTACCAACGCTGCCGGTGAGTATACGCTCTCAGTACCGGAGCTTGAGGGGACCCTTGTATTTCGGTTTGTGGGATTTGTTAGCCAAGAGGTGCCAGTAGATGGAAGACAGGAGATTGACGTTAGTTTGGAGCCGGATATTATCAGAGGTGAAGAGCTGATCATGGTGGGATACGGTCTTCAGCAGCGCAGTCTGGTTACGGGAGCTATCTCCCGCATTGAGTCGGAGGACATTGAGAAGTCCGCTCCGCTCAGAGTGGAGCAGGCCCTGCAGGGACGTACCGCCGGAGTTACCGTGATGCAGAACTCGGGACAACCCGGTTCCGGTTCCACGGTCAGAATTCGTGGAGTCGGTACGACCGGCGACGCTTCCCCGCTCTATGTGGTGGATGGAATGCCTGTCGGGGGGATCGATTACCTGAATCCGGCCGATATTGAATCGGTTGAGGTTCTTAAGGATGCTTCGGCGACCGCGATATACGGTGCCCGCGGTGCAAACGGAGTAGTTATGATCAGCACGGCACAAGGCACTCCGGGACCTATGCAGGTGTCCTACAACGGATATATAGGATTTCAGAACCCCTGGAAAGAGACCGACCTGCTGAATGCCCCGGATTACATGAAGATTATGAATGAAAGCTATGCCAACGACGGTCGCAATATCCCGTTTCCGGATATCGACCAGCGTATTGACGAAGTTGGTGAGGGAACCGATTGGCAAGATGAGGTATTCTATTATAATGCGCCGGTAACCAACCACACACTCAGACTCTCCGGTGGCTCGGAACAATCAACCTATCTGGCTTCCATGTCATATCGGCAGCAGGATGGTATTGTAGCCGAAGGAAAATCCAATTATGAGCGTCTGTCATTTCGGGTAAACAGTGATCACGAGCGCGGGCGGCTGAATTACGGCACCAGGCTGACCTACACCCGCAAGACGACCCGCGGTATTGATCCCAATGAGGAGTTTGGCTCAATCCTGGCTCGCGCAACCAACATCGATCCCGTTACTCCGGTGTACAACGAGGAGGGTGAGTTTGCTCAGTCACCATACGCTTCCCAGGAAGTTGTCAACCCGGTTGCTGCCATGGATATCATCCACTCCGAATGGAATGAAGACAAATTCGTTGGTGGCCTGTATGGTAATTTCAATTTCACGGACAATCTGAGCCTTCGTTCCACTTTGGATATTGACCTGGCTTACGGAGATAACCGCTCCTTCAACCCCATTTATGATCTCGGGGGCAATGTTTCAAATAGCACTACCTCCACGACCAATCAACGTAATCAGTGGTTCACCTGGCAGACCAGCCATGTTCTCCGTTATGAGCAGCAGCTTGATGAGCACTTTTTCAGCCTTATCGGTGGATTCGAACTTCTGAAATATCGAAACGAATATCTAGGCGGCACGGGTTACGATCTGACCATGCCATCTTTTGACCATGCATGGCTCTCTGTCGGTACCGACGAGGAAAATCAGAGCAACTGGGGTGGAATGGGTATTGAATCATTGGCATCCTATTTCACCAGGTTTAACTACGATTACGATAACCGTTACATGTTCGAAGGGGTTTTTCGATATGACGGTTCTTCCAAATTCGGTCCGGATAACCGCTGGGCCGCCTTCCCCGCTTTTTCGGTCGGCTGGATCATTTCCCAGGAGGAATTCATGCAGGATGTGCCCGCTCTCAGCTTTCTTAAACTGCGTGGTGGATGGGGACAGAACGGGAGTGACAACATCGGACAATTCGCCTATACCCCGACCATTGCGACCCATGCCGGCTATGGTTTCGGTATGAGCCCGTCCCAGGTTGTGGGGGCATATCCCGGTCAGATTGCAAACCCGGCTTTGAAATGGGAAACCTCCGAACAGATGAATGTCGGCCTGGAAACCGCCTTCTTTGATCACCGGCTCTATGTGAATCTTGACTATTACCGGAAAAAAACAAAAGGACTCCTTCTGGATGCTCCCATTCCCGCATTCATAGGTAATGCACCGCCAACTATAAACGGAGGCGATGTTGAAAACAAAGGCTTTGAAACCGAGGCGGGCTTTCGCCAGGCTATGGGTGACTGGAGGTTTGATATCAGCCTGACCGGTACCTATAATGTCAACGAGGTTACTTCTATCGATAATGATGAGGAGCGACTTTATGGTGCCGGTGTCTCTACTTCGATGAATAATGTAGCCATGGCTATGGTCGGTGAGCCTATCGCCTTTTTCTGGGGATACGAAACTGCCGGTATTTTCCAGAGCGAAGAGGAGATCCAGAACCATGTGAATTCCGAGGGTGAAGTGATTCAACCCAATGCGCAGCCCGGTGACATGATTTTTGTCGATCGTAATGACGACGGCCAGATCACCGACGAGGATCGCACCAAAATCGGTAATCCCTACCCCGATTTTACCATGGGACTGAATTTTGACTTTGACTATCAAAACTGGGATTTCAGCATGTTTTGGTATGGTGCTTTCGGGCAGGATATTTTCACTGGTGGTACCCGGCGCCACGACCTCGCCATGCCGAACTGGAAGGATGATGTCCTGGATCGCTGGACCGAGGACAATCCCACTGGTTCACACCCCAGAGTAACCATTGATGACCCGAATGGTAACTATACCCGCCCGTCGGACTTCTTTGTTGAAGATGGTTCCTACCTGCGTCTGCGGAATATCAGCCTTGGCTATTCATTGCCCGAACGGTTGACCAGTATGGTAAATGCCAATCGGATGCGTGTTTATGTAGCCGCACAGAACCTGCTCACGATCACCGGTTATTCCGGACACGATCCCGAAATCGGTTCTTCATGGGCTTTGGATGTTGGTATTGACCGAAATATCTATCCACAAGCAAGAACGTTCACAATGGGTATTAATCTTGACTTTTAAACCAATCAGGTTGTAATTATGAGACAGTTAACAAAAATATTTCCACTTCTGGCGCTTCTTCTCTTCTCTGGTTGTGTGGATGACTTTCTGAGTCATGACCCGCCGGTGGAGCGAACCCAGGATAATTTCTTCCAGACGGAGCAGGATGCGCAACAGGCTCTTTTTGCCGTGTATGAAACGCTTACTTTTTCACATGGGCGTGATAATACCGGATTTCATCCCTTTGATGTCGTTTCTAACATGATGTCGGATGATGCCTATGCCGGTGGCTCAGGTCCGGGTGATCAACCCGAGCTGCTTGAGATGAATAGTCACAATATGGCCGTAACCAATGGTAAAGCCCAGGGTTTATGGTCTGATCGCTATACCGGTATCTATCGGGCAAATCTGCTCCTGGAAAGAATTGACGATATCAGTTTTTCTGATGAACAGGACCGCAGGGTTTTTGAAGCAGAAGCTCGTTTCCTTCGTACACTTCACTACTTTGATCTGGTGCGATTTTTTGGTCACATACCCCATTTTACGCGGCCCCTGGTAGCTGAAGACATCAAAATGCCTCAAGAAGATCCCGGCGTTGTCTATGAGTTTATTGTCCAGGAGCTGCTGGATATTATCCCTGATATGAGAGATCATGTACCTTCAAGTGAACTCGGACGCGCTTCTTCATGGGCTGCCAAGTCGATGCTGGGCAGGGTATATCTGTTTCATCGCGACTATGCACAACCTGTGCTGGGAGCCGGTGATTTGCCGGTCTCTGAGAGCGAAGTGCTTGGACATCTGGAGGATGTCATCAATAACAGCGGGCATGAACTGCTGGATGACTTTGCCGATCTCTGGGGAGTTGATGGCAACAACAATAACGAGGCGATATTTTCGGTGCAGCATATTGAAACCTCGTTCGGCGATTGGGGTTATCTGAATGGCTCCATCGGAAACTGGGCAACCACGATGACCGGCATGCGAGGTGTTGGATTCCATCCGGAATATTCCCAGGGTTGGTCATTTCAGCCTGTTACGCCGGATCTTGTGAATGCTTTTGATTCGGAGGCCGACTCCCGCTACTTTGTCAGTATCCTGGATCCGGTTGAAGAAGAGGTTCGTCATAACGCTGATGAAATGCATCAATGGCAAGGTTACGCGTTTAAGAAGTTTTACCCTCGCTCCGGTGACAATCCTGCAGTAAACACCGAATTTAACTGGCCTTATAATCGTCCTGTGATCCGGTTTGCCGATGTATTGCTGATGGCTGCCGAGCTCGAATCGGCTAATGCGCAGCAATACTTTGATCAGGTTAGAATGCGGGCCTATGGTGATGATTTCGAGCAGATACCGGTCAACCGTGAAAATATTATGGCAGAGCGCAGGCTTGAGTTTGCCGGAGAGGGCAAACGCTACTGGGACTTGTTACGTATGGGTCTGAATGAAGCAGCCGGAAGGATCAATGCACAGGCGGAAGGCGAAATTCGTATCAACTTCGATACCGAACGAATGGGGCTGCTGCCCATTCCGAATTCCGAAATCAGCCTGTCCGACCGGACACTCGAGCAAAATCCCGGTTACTAAACTACCGTTAGAAGTACGGTAAATTATTCTAAAATAAAAAGCCGCAGAACTGATGTGAATATCACAGTTCTGCGGCTTTTTTTGTTTGGCAAACAATGTGTCTGCCTGGAAAAATGTTCAACGGAACCAGATGACTGTAACTGCGGTAAGTAATACAACGGCTGGCAAGCCACCGGCATGGTATAGAGCTCGGCCCGCAAATATAAGCCAGGAATAGAATAACAATGATCAGATCGATATTGCCAATCTTTGGGGTCACTGCAATGGTGTAATTTTAAAAATCCTATGGCAGGGTCTTAACCTGTTATTATGCAGATTAATTGCTGAAAATTAAAATACCCAATGAAATAGTTTGACCAAACAGAAAAAGGAAAGCCCGACTAAGGAAAGCAGTCAGTATGGATGCGGGTCAGTATATGGGCAGGCCGGCATCCCGGAATAGTGTATCAAGTAGCGTGATAACTACGAATATGGTCAGAAATAGTATGGAAAGCAGGAATACAACGGCATTAAATTTGGTGTCCCAATAAAGATTCATGAAAAACATGGCAACGACTGCTGCTTTGGCTGTCGCGATGATGATAGCTACAATCACATTATACGGATCAGGTAGATTAAGCCAGGTTGCGGCGACAGTTAGAAAAGTAAGCAGCAACAGTATACCGGCAACGGCCAGGAGGGTTTTCAGACTGGATATGTGGTGCGTACTCATGATCTTGATCAGGATCTGTTGTTTGTGATTTTCTGTTTCGGTCTGTCGGGTGTCACGGGATGTAATATTGGGTTGTAACGGGATGAATGACGGCCACTACAGGGATATCTTTTGGTATCGTGTAGTCGGATTTGCATTATTCGATAAGGTATAGCAACGGGAAGAGGAAAATCCAGATGATATCGACCAGGTGCCAGAAAAGGCCGGTGTTTTCTGCCGGGGTATAGTAACTGCTGTGAATCAGGCCTTTTTTTGCCTTGATGATCATCCACCCGATCAAGCCCATTCCGATGACAACATGTATTCCGTGAAGTCCGGTCATCATATAGTAGATACTGAAGAAATTGGACGCCATTTCGTGATTGATTCCGGTGTAGGAGTATGCCTCTCCGGGGAAAATACCCTTGGAAAACTTGTCCATATACTCGAAATACTTGATAACCATGAAGGTGGCAGCCAGAAATAAGGTAGCGCTAAGGTAATAAATGGCGGCCCGGATTTTGTCCAGCTGCACGGCACGGATCCCGAGAGCGATGGTGAGACTGCTGCCGATGAGGACAACGGTATTGGTGGCGCCCAGTGCTATATCCAGCTCCTGAGCAGCCATGTGGAATAAATCAGGGTGCCATGACCGGTAAATGATATAAGCAACGAACAAGCCTCCGAACATGAGCATTTCGGTAACAAGGAAGACCCACATCCCCAGTT
>CAYMBG010000008.1:0-5738 GCA_964388615.1 uncultured Chitinophagales bacterium
GCATCGCGGATCGTCAGGCTTTCGGTGACCCACGGGTCATACAGTTCAAAACCGGGTAGATAATCAATCACAGGATCATCCCAGTGAATACGGCCTTCCTGCACCAGTAGTCCCAGAGCCGCAGCTGTAAAACTTTTACTAATGGACGCCACACCAAATAAAGTGTGTTCGTCCACCGACATTAACCGGCCGGTTTCACGGGCGGCGGGCCTCGCATCCGGTTCCCCCACCGTCAAGGGCTCTTCCAGTCCAGATACTCCGAAACCTTCCGCAAAAACCACCGAGTCCTGATGCACCACTGCAACCGCCATTCCTGGTATGTCCCAATCCTCCATATGCTCCTCTATGAAAGAGGACAAATCATCAGGAGGTGATCCCGGAAGACTCACCTCCGTTTTATCACAGGAGACCGTTGCTTGTAAAAAAAAGATACCAATAAAAAACAGAAGCCAAGCGGGTAAACGGGGATATTTCATCAGACTATCTACTCTTTTTTACCGCCGCCTGATTTGGATCCACCTCCTTTGCCGGATGCTTTGCCTCCGGACTTGGAAGATCCCCCTGAATCTCCTTTAGATTTACCGGTCTCTTCTAGACCGGAACTGCTGGGATCCACATCTTTGGGGTCTACACTAGCCGAAGCAGTTCGGCCGGATGCATCCTGTATCGTCGGTTTGAATGCTTCCAAAAAGTTCATGGGAATCGGAAGGAACGTGTGTGTAGAACTCTCATCACCGATTTCAGACATCGTTTGCAGGAAACGAAGCTGCAGTGCAACCGGTGTATCCTGAATCATCTTCCCTGCCTCTACCAACTTGGCAGCAGCCTGGAATTCACCTTGCGCATTGATAACTTTGGCACGGCGCTCACGCTCCATCTCCGCCTGTTGAGCCATGGCACGCTGCATGGATTCCGGAAGAACCACATCCCTGACCTCAACCGTTACGACCTTAATACCCCAGGCATCAGTGTGCTGATCAATTATTTCCTGAATTTTTTTATTGATTTTATCCCTTTCGGAAAGCACTTCATCAAGTTCGGCTTGTCCCAGCACACTTCGTAATGTAGTTTGTGCCAGCCAGGTAGTAGCTGCATGATACTGTTCAACATTAATGATGGCTTTCTCTGCATCCACGACCCTGAAAAAAGTAATGGCATCTACGTGTACTGTGACATTATCCTTGGTAATAACCTCCTGTTTATCCACATTGATTGTGAGTACGCGAAGATCCACACGCTCAATCTTATCAATAAACGGGATCAGAATAATAAGTCCCGGGCCCTTGGTCATGTAGAATTTTCCAAGACGAAATACAACGGCTCGCTCATATTCCCTCATGATTTTGAACATTTGAGGCAATACAATGGCCAGAAATATTATAATAATAACCGCCCAGGTAATAAGATCAGTAACACCAAATAGTGTTTCCATAACGAACCTCTGTTTATTTATAATGATTTATTCTTTTGAACCGGTCTGACATGCAGGGTTAATCCCTCAACAGAGACGACTTCACAGTTTTGGCCCTTGCGTATCGGCTCTTCACTGCGAGCGTTCCAATACTCACCATAGATCATAACGCGTCCCTGTGTGTTGTCAATTTTTTCCAGCGCCTGTGTAGTTTCGCCCACCATCGTTTGCACACCTGTGCGGGTCTTTCCTAACTGTGCCCTGATGCCATAATATACCACCCATCCAAAAAACAGAACGGTAATAATAGTGGCGGGTATCAGCCATGCAAGAGACAATTGCATATCTTCAGGAAGGTCCTGAAACAGCATCAAAGCCCCCAGAAAAAACGACACCGCACCTCCACCAAGCAAGAGTCCGAAAGTCGGAGTAAATGCTTCCATTACAAAAAGTATTATTGCCAATGCAATTAGAACAAAGCCCGCCACATTAATCGGCATGGCCGCCACGCCAAACAACAATAGCACCAGTGAAATAACACCAGCCACACCTGGTACGATAGCACCCGGATTACTGATTTCTCCCAGAATACCATATATGGAAACCAGGGTCAAAACCAAAAGTACTTCCGGACGCATGAGAAAACCAAAGAATATCTCCGCCAGGTTGAGATCGATACGGTTGATATCCGCATCCCTGGTTTGCAATTGGTGCTCATCAACCTCAAATCCGTGCATCTGCTCTAAAAGATCCTGCAAATCATCAGCCATAAAATTGATCACATTGATCTCCAAAGCTTCACGGCTTGTAATAGAAGCACCATCACGAACAGCCGACTTGGCCCATTCTACATTTCGATCCCGTCGCTCAGCAACACTTTCAATGAAGCTCTCGGTGTAATTAAATACCTTTTGCTGCGCGACCGTATCCTGCTGGCCACCACCCATCGTGACCGGCGATGCCGCTCCTATGTTTGTGGCCGGGGCCATGGCAGCTACATGAGCAGCAAGCGTGATAAAAGTACCTGCACTACCGGCATTGGCCCCTTCCGGTGAAACATATACCGCTATCGGCAAGTCAGAACCCAGCATCATCTGCACCAGGTCCTGAGTTACATTAAGCAACCCCCCCGGAGTGTTCAACTCAATAATAAGCATTTCATCATCGCGCTCCCGGGCCTCCTCAAGGGCACGGGTCACATAATTGGTGACCGTGGGACCGATGGACCCCTCCACCCGAATGACACTTACCGCCTTATCGTCATTCAAGTCTGCTTGTTCTCCGGTTTCTACATTTGTTTCGGAATCATCCGCTATAGCGGTGAACAATTCACCCGTGTGAGCAACTGTAGCATAAGAGCCCGTCCCAGGCTTCTCGTCTTGAGGATGTATCAATGTATGCCAGGAAACCAAGCTGATTCCCGCCGCAAACAGTAGCACCGATATAAAATAACTTGTTTTCATACCATTAAAAATGCATCCGGTTTTAATAAGGTTCCTTTTTCAAGGTATAAAAAACAAATGAGTGTTGTGCAAAAAAATAAGCCGTCCCCTGCTTGCACAAAAGGACGGCTTGTCAAGAATATCGTTAAACCGGTGAAACAACTATATCACAAGGATTCACCGACAACTGATCTTATTCAGGTTTTTGAGCAGGATCAGCACCAGTGGCAGGCGCTCCCACAGCTGCTGATACAGCACCTTCTTTGGGCTTGATTTTGCTTCCAACCAGCGCAAAGAACAGGATATAGGCATAGCAAATAATAGGAACAATAAATGCGATTTCAATATTGTAAAGATCCGCTACAGCTCCCATAATGACAGGGACAACAGCTCCACCCACAATCATGGTATTGATAATACCCGATGCAAGGCTAACCTCGCTGCGATCCAGACCCTTAACAGCAAGTGAGAAGATGTTCGGGAACATCACAGAGTTGAACAAACCAATGGTGACAATCGTCCAAAGCGCCATTCGCCCCGTCGAAAGCATCGAAGTGATCGCAAGAATCATAGCGACAACTGCAAAGATGGCAAGGATACGGTTGGCATTACCAACACCAATCTGCATCAGAGCATAATTGACTACGGCAAAACCAAGAAACACAAGTGCCATCTGCAGGTTCCAGTCCAATGTGTAGATACCCACAAAGAACGCCCAGGCAAGTACTGCGAGGACCATGAGCAGCTTGGTCTGGCTGCTTTTGATATCGGACATGGAAATAGCACCGAACAAACGTCCAATCATGGCGCCGGCCCAGTATAATCCCACAAATTGAATAGCAAGGGAACGGGTGATTCCTCCACCAAGATCCGGCTGCACAATATAGGAGGAGATTGCCGTTCCGATACTTACCTCAGCACCTACATAGCAGAAAATACCAAACGCACCAAGCAACATATGCCGGTACTTGAAAGTACTTGAAAAGCTACCTTCCCCTTCCTGACTAAGATTCGGTAAACGAATCCATGCCACAGCGATACCGATAACCAGCGTAACTGCCCCGATAATTAAAAAAGGGAGCAACAAATCACCAGGCTGTACCGCTGCATCCGCCAGGACTTCTTCTACGGCACCGTCAATGGCCTCGGCAGGTATAATCAAGGCAACGATGAACAAAGGAGCAAGCCAGGTTGCAATAGAGTTCATGGACTGGGTCAGATTCAGGCGTCCGGATGCCGTCTCCGTTGGGCCAAGCTCGGTCACATACGGGTTAGCTGCTGTTTGCAGCAATACGGTACCCAGAGAAAGAATAAAGATCGCTCCCAAAAAGAAGGGATAGGATTCCAGGCCAATCGCGGGGTAAAATAAAAATCCCGCAACAGCATATATCAATAAACCCGCAACAATGGAATTTTTATATCCAATGCCTTTCACCACCCATCCGGCAGGAATGGAAAAAATTGCATAGGACAGGAAAAAAGCTGAGTTCACCAAAAAAGCCTCGGTATAACTCAGATCAAATGCCTCCATTACAGGGTCGCTCAACGTTATAATAAACGTTGTTACAAACCCAAAAATAAAGAAGACAATGGAAATGAAGACCATTCCCACTCTCATGGTTTTTTTGTCTAGACTATTTGACATGATTCATGATTTAATTGGTTAATATTTATGAGATTCACTAATAAAAAATGTTACCGGGTTTTCCCGTAACTCCCTACTCCACATCTTTGTCTTTCCAGATTAGTGAACTGGAACCCAAAACGGCAGCGTTTCGACCCATCAACTCTGAGGGTTTAATCTGTGCCTTTTTCCTGAAAACAGGCATTACATTTTCCTCCAGTGATTTTTTGGTCGGATTTAGTATGTAATCACCTGACTTAGCCAGACCACCAAACAGAAATATCGCTTTTGGGCTGGTATGGCACACCGTATCCGCAAGTTTTCTGCCCAATATCTCCCCTGTGATTTCAAAAGCTTTCAGTGCGACAGGGTCGTTCTTAACCGCGGCGTTATAAATCATTTCGGAGTCCAGCTCATCAAAACTGTAATTTACCAGGTCGGAACCGGCACTATCATCTGCAAGTAACTCAAATACGGTTCTTTTGATACCGGGTGCCGAAACATAGGTCTCCAGGCAACCATGGTTACCACAACCACATTTCCGGCCATTTTTTACAACATTGGTGTGCCCGATTTCCCCGGCAAAACCATCATGACCGTAAAGCAGGTCGCCATTGACAATAATACCACTGCCCAAACCAGTCCCTAACGTGATCATAATGAAATTATCCATTCCCCGGGCTCCGCCATACACCTTTTCACCAAGAGCAGCCGCATTGGCATCATTGGTCAGCCGCACAGGAACATCGTAATACTTGTTCATCTTGTCGGCAAACGGAATAATCCCCTTCCATTTCAGGTTTGGGGCATCTTCAATGGTGCCACGGTAAAAGTTGCCATTAGGCGCTCCTATTCCGACTCCAATAATTTTATAGGGCTCCTCCAGGTTTTTTTCTCCTGCTTTCAGATCTTTTGCTAAATTCGCCAGATAATCATCAACATTGTCATATATATCTGTGGGCGATGAACCTTCTGAGTAAATATTACCCTCAAGATCGGTAAAACCGAACTTCGTAAACGTTCCACCTATATCAATACCTATTACATATTCTTTCATAATACATTGACCCTCCAATTAGATTCCATTTGAAGCAAATTAACGCAAAAACAGATCACGCCTTCGCACGGCAGACAACCGGTCCGTTTCTTTCTTGCAAAATGATACCATCCGGACATCCTGCCAGAATCCATCAATATTCTCTGTTTTGGCAATTTTCTTTTAAAACAATCCTGAAACAACAAGAAACAAGATGAGAAATTT
>CAYMBG010000008.1:5838-9048 GCA_964388615.1 uncultured Chitinophagales bacterium
TCTGTTTCTTGCATCATTTTTCATTTTTTTGATTATCGGATCACCGTAAATTGCGCAGGTGAATAATTTGAGGTCTTCCACTTTTCACGCAAGCATAGCTACTGACCAACACGAAATTATAACAAACCACAAAACCATTAATCGAATAATACGTTGCACAACAAAAAAATGGATGCCGTAATCCTGGACATGGATGGCCTGATGATCGACACCGAGCCACTTTACAAAACTGCCCTGCAAAAAACCGCCAGGGAATTCGGATATACCCTTACCGATGATTTTATGATGCATCTCGTAGGGCGCCCTGACCCCGATTGCCGAAAGATGATTGCCGAACACACGGGGCCCGATTTTTCGATCAACTCATTTTGGGAACAATGGCCAAAACTATGGAAATCCGAAGCACAGTCTAAAGGAATTGGCCAGAAGCCGGGCTTGCAGGAATTTTTTAACTTCCTTTCGAAATGGAATATTCCAACAGCCATTGCTACTTCCAGCAGTCGTAAACAAGCTTTTTTCAGCCTGGATGCGGCAAATATCACACATCCATTCGACCATATCGTAACAGGGGATGAGGTTGAGAAAGGCAAGCCCGCCCCTGACATTTTTCTTAAAGCTGCAGAAAAGCTTAACGTAAAACCAGAATCCTGCGTAGCTTTGGAGGACTCGGAAAACGGTATTCAAGCAGCTTATTCGGCAGGAATGTTTACAATTATGATACCGGACATGATGCAACCCTCCTCTGAAACTCGCAAAAAAGCCGGACTCATAGCTGAATCGTTATACGAGGCAAAGGATTACATCTCAGAAAGGTTCATGGGCACAACATCTGGTTTATGACCATTACCTGCCACCGCTTTACGATAATGCCTCCTTTCAGTATAATACTCCAGAATCGAAGCACCTGCTCTCTCTAGCTTAAGGCATCCTGAACATTAAACAGGATATTTCAAAAAACCTCTTTCGTCCAGCTTGCGACATAATGACCCAACTATTCCGATCGCGATTTACAAAGATTTTATGTTATTTTAATAGTGACTATCATTCCATGTAACATCAGACATCTTTTACATCAACTCATTTCAACCAATCGAGAACTTATGTACACTCAACTTTTGCTTGCAATACAAGTCAGGGAGCAACATCACATGATGGACGGATGGGTCAGCGGCTGGCCCTTCATGATTCTTCTCTGGATTACTCTTATTGCTCTCATAGTGACCTTGATTTGGTTCCTGGTAAAAAAAGCCGGCGATTCCGACAAACGTACCCACGACAAATCCGCAAGACAAATAATTGATGAACGGTTTGCCCGAGGCGAAATCGATAGCGAGGAATATCGTCAGATGAAAAACGAGCTGGACTCCAGGTGATGGATCATCCACTTCGCCAGTCAGATACTCCAATCAAATCATCAAAAATAGCAAATTGTAAAAGATTACATAATTACATCATTTCGATTATCCTGGCGTGACAGGATCAAATCTTTTTTTACAAAATTAGATCCTGGTGCATCAGCAGGGACAAAAACAATAAAAAAAATGGGGTTTTGATATGGGTCGAATGCTCACACTCTCTCTGGTTGTGCTATTGTCGATGTTCAGTAGCCATAATGCATATGGATGGAACAACTCGATGAATCTGAGTTCTCCAGTCGCTAACAATACCTTTTCCAATCCGGATTTGTCATTCCATCTAATGGATTTTGAAGACGACGCTACGTTACAGCAGGATATTATACCCGTTGGAGAAGGGTCTCTGGTCGCCGGAGCCATGCCTATGTATTTCAGGTACAATGATATCACCTTCTTTGACAATACCGGCTATATGGCTATGCTCGGCTCCCCAAAGTCCAATATCCTCGTAGGTTACGTTGACAATGATGATCTTTTTACTCACAACTCCCTGAAAACGGTACGGGTCAATCTTCAACTTGGTGGAAATGCCTACCTGTGGAGAAATTTCCTGCGTCTTCCTTTGAGTATTTATGTACCCATACGTCTTAATGCCGGTTACCAGTATTTGTCACTGAATATTGAGGAAGAGATGGATTTGTTTGGCACAGGAGATGACAAAATGAATTTCTTGAATGTAAACTTTGGAGCTGGTCTGGGTGCAAGCTTCCGATTCCCGCTGGATAACATCCCCCTTTTAGGCTCACATATCAGTCTGGATGGATACTTGTTGAGAAGTCCCGGAGTAATGATCAATTTCATTGCTGAAAATGGTTCATTACCGGGCCAGTCCGACTCCGACAACGAAGTGGGAGTCAGTGTCTCCAATGACCTGCTTATTCAGGCACGCATTCACCGTTTTCTCGAATCCACCGTGGGGGTAACGGCCGGTATCCGTTTCAGCGCCCTGAACTGGTCAACCGACTCCTTTGACTTTAGTGAGGCTGCCAACGCACTTGTAGGTGACGATATCCCGGATAACCGGATGGATTTCACAAGCTTGTTTATTGGTTTCAACTGGTGATCGGATCTGTTAATTGCTCACCGGACGGCATCCTTGTCCTTATTCATCATCATCAGCCGCTCTTTTGGCTTGCCTCATTACGTTCCGTGCGGTAATGCCGTAGATCGGCGTAATTGGAACGCCTGCGGACCGCAATGCCCTCGCGGTCCAGGTATTAGACGTCTTGGGGAAGTAGTAACGTCCTTCGGACTTGAAAAACGCGCTATTGCCATACCTGCCATAGCTATGGTAAATCGGACCTTGTTCATCATCCCGACGAAAGTAACGGGATACAAAACCGGTCAACTCCTCCATTCCTTTTTCCGTTAGATGCAATGTAACCACATCCGAATTCGGAAAATATTGAGATACCGGCACATCCATTCCCACAACGTGAAGCACACTCCTGCTGGGCCAAAAAATTGCGCGAAGTAGTATCCCAAATGAGGGATCAGGATCAGGATAATATTTATCATCACCCCATCCAATTTTCAAATACGCCGCCTCGGGCATATTTTCATGATCCGGAAAGGCATTACCAAGATGCTCCGATTCGACTACCAGTCCGGCGTGCCAACCTACCTGTACCACGTACACCGGCACTGGACGATCTTCCACATTATCCGGATAGAGCTCGGTAATCGGCCCCAAACATCCCCAGGTCAGAAACAACAGCGCCAATAATAAGAGTGCGGATTTCAAGAGCTCGAAAACACCATTATCGGATTGTAAAATGCAACTTAATTACAGCCA
>CAYMBG010000008.1:9148-44550 GCA_964388615.1 uncultured Chitinophagales bacterium
AATACACTTTTTTTGCAAGAAGACCCATAAAAAAAGGGAAGCTCCTCAACGAAGCTTCCCTGAAATTTTTCACCGGTCATTTTTGAGCCGATGTTATGATAGTAAGTAGGATAAAGCGGTCAGAGTACTTCGACCACTTCGATCTCAAAAGTCAGTTCCTGGCCGGCCAACGGGTGGTTGGCATCCAACTTTACAGAGTCGCCGGTGACATCGGTTATCACTACCGGTATGGCACCACCGTCCTGTTGCTGAATCTGCAGTTGTTGTCCCACTTCGGGATCAATATCCTCAGGAATCTGGCTTTTTTCAACGTCAACGACCATATCGTCGCGTTTCTCGCCATAGGCTTCTTGGACAGGAATGGTCACAGTATTGGTATCGCCTTCATTCATACCAACAACAGCCTTTTCGAATCCGGGAATCAACTTTCCTTCACCAATTTTGAATTCAAGAGGTTCCCGCTCTTTGGAGCTGTCAAAGACGGTTCCATCTGCGATTTTTCCTGTGTAGTGTACCTTTACGGTATCGCCTTCTTTTATATTAGCCAATATCTTGTTTTTTTTGATTCGTATTTATCACGTACTCCTGTTAACATATACAAACAGAAGATATTATGCATTATTTTTGATTCAAAGTATAAAATTCTTGTCACTTTAAGCCAATTTATGACTCATACGGCTTCCATATTGGAAACTATCAGCCTTCTACTTGATCATCCGGAGTCCAGTTTTTCATTTTATTCCGAATTACTTCACTGATACGATCGACACCAATTCGCTCCTGTTTCATAGTATCACGGTACCGTATTGTCACACTCTGATCATCCAGCCCGTCAAAATCAACGGTGATGCAAAACGGTGTTCCAGCTTCATCCATTCTACGGTATCGTTTGCCAATAGACCCTTTCTCATCATATTGTACTTTGTACTCTTCAGAAAGATCATCTGTGATTTTCCGTGCAAGCTCTTGCAGTTCCGGCTTCTTGATCAACGGGAAAATTCCGGTTGTTACCGGAGCCAGCCTGGGATGCATTTTCAGAACCGTACGAGTCTCCACCGTTCCCTCTTTGTCACCGGGCACCTGCTCTTCGCGATAAGCATCACAAAGCACCATTAACAAACAACGATCCAGCCCGATGGAAGTTTCGACCACATAAGGGATATAACGCTCCTGACTGTGAGGATCGAAATACTCCAATTTTTTCCCGGAGTGCTCCTGATGTGCGCCCAGGTCAAAATCGGTTCTGTTATGGATTCCTTCGACTTCCTGCCATCCAATCGGAAATTCGTATTGTACATCCACCGCTTCTTTGGCATAGTGGGCGAGTTTATCTTCCGGATGATTGTGAAATCGCAATTTTGACGGGCGAATACCGATACTTTTGTGCCAATCAAACCGCTTTTGCTTCCATCGGGCATACTCATCAGAGTCCGTCCCGGGTTTGACAAAATACTGCATCTCCATCTGTTCAAATTCGCGCATGCGAAAGACAAACTGCCTTGCCACTACTTCATTTCTAAAAGCTTTTCCAACTTGTGCAATGCCGAAGGGCACTTGTTGCCGGCTTGTATTCAACACATTATTGAAGTTCACAAAAATACCCTGTGCTGTTTCCGGCCGAATATAAACTTCAGTATCCTCACCCGTTGCAGTGGCACCAAACTGGGTCTTAAACATCAAATTAAACTGACGCACCTCGGTCCAGTCAAATGCCCCGGAGTCAGGCCCTTTTATCTGCTCCTGCATGATAATATCATAGAGGTCTTCGTTGAGACTTTTCCGTTTTCCGGAAGTATCAAGTAGCTTTTGAACATCTGCAGCCCGCTCCTCATCGCCGTTCTCCTGAAGCTTGGCGATATGGTCCTCAATGATCATATCAGCGCGGTATCGCATTTTGGACTGCTTGTCATCAATCATGGGATCACTGAAACTGTCAACATGGCCGCTGGCTTTCCATACTTTTGGATGCATCAGGATAGCCGCATCAAGTCCCACGATATTATCGTGTTTTTGGGTCATGGCTGACCACCACGCCTCGTTCAGTTTGCGTTTGAGCTCCACCCCCAATGGACCATAATCATATACAGCACTTAGTCCGCCATATATTTCTGAGGATTGAAAAATAAACCCGCGTGCCTTGGAAAGAGACACGATCCTGTCCAACCGGTTTTTTGATGACATAATGATATCTCGAATCTGATTTTAACACCTAAAACGTTTGTATACAGAATCCTATGGCCTAAACCACACCATTTTGTTGCTTAAGCAAACGCAATGGCATTGATCATTCCAAGAACAACAATTCTGTAAGGAAAGCCAAATATACCGTATTTTTCAGGCGGATGAAAACACTTCTAATCGCCCATTACATACCTGATGCCACCCCATAGATGCTTCATAAACAAGCGCTCGGAAAAGGATTCGGAAGTGTGACCGAGAGCAGTATAAAAAGCACGTCCGCCGTCATATTCATGGTACCAGGATACCGGATGATGATCCGGGTGGTCGCTTCCCTCATAGGAATCGGTATCCATAACCAGTAAAACGTTTACATGATCCGGTACTTCCTGAAAATTATACCATTCATCAACACGTACCCAGCGCTCGGGAATCATGGTAGTGGATATATGACCGGTATCGACAGCCTGTACCTCAGCCGCAAATACCCCCGGTGGATGGTTGTCAAACCATGCTCCAACCAATTCGCCATACCAAGGCCAGGAGTATTCGGTATCTGATGCACTATGAACACCAACATAGCCTCCTCCATCTTGAATGTAATTTTCAAATACCTCCCGCTGATTATCATTAAAAACCGTCCCGGAGGTATTCAAAAATACGACAGCTTCGTATTCAGACAGATTATCGGCTGAAAAGTACTCAGCATCCTCCGTAATAGTAACCGAATAGTTTCGCCTGTTCGCCCATTCGGTCAAGGCCTGTTGGCCGGGCTCTATGGACTCATGACGGAAATCCGTGGTCTTGGAGAAAATCAGGATTTTGCCCTGGCTTTCTTCCACATCATGAGTTACCGCATCCCCGACAGCGGTACTGCAGGAATTGCTGAATGTCACCAGAAAACCAAGTGTAATAAATAAATAAAGTAATCGCATAACTGTGATTGTTAGGTCCTTGAATGGCAATGTCACTTACTTTGAGAATACGAAAAAGAACAAACATAAGAAAAACCCGGGAATGCAGTTACTGAACCGCTACCAATTAAAACCAATGGGGCCGTCCATCACAGAATGATCGCTTCTGTATTCATACATCGTTCACCCAAGCATTTGAGTGCTTTTAAAGTTGTGATTCTTATAGTTTTTAGAACCCACATTTTGTATTTTATTAAGTTGACAAGAGTTATTCCTCAGAATAAGTTTGCTTGCTTCACTTCCGGCACGGAAAATCGTGTTGGATACACACAGCAGCAAAACTCACATTAAAATTGACAACAAAGGACAAAATTTATTTGATATGGCTGATTATCGTGTTGGTGTATTAGGAGCTACAGGAGCTGTCGGACAAAAATTCATTCACTTATTACGCAACCATCCCTGGTTCAAAGTCACCGCTTTGGGAGCTTCTGACCGCAGTGCGGGCAAATCTTACAGAGAAGCAACCAACTGGCTTGAATCTACTGAAATGCCACACGATGTGGCAGAAATCACAGTCACCAATTGCAATCCCGAGAAGATGGACGTGGATTTTGTATTTTCGGGGCTGGATTCAGCAGTTGCTACCGACATAGAACTTTCGTTTGCAGAGGCCGGAATCCCGGTTATTTCCAATGCACGTAATTACAGGCAGCATGAAAGTGTTCCGTTGATGGTCGCGGAAGTCAATCCCGATCATGCCGAACTCATAAAAAAGCAACAATTTGACCCCAATGGAAAAGGATTCATTGTAACTAATCCCAACTGTGTTTGTATTCCTTTGGTTTTGGCCCTCAAACCGATTTATGATGCTTTCGGCGTTGATGAAGTTATCCTCACATCAGTACAGGCTGTTTCAGGTGCCGGCTACCCCGGCGTCCCCAGCTTGGATATTCTGGGTAACATCCTTCCATATATCAGTGGAGAAGAGGATAAAATAGGCCTTGAGCCTCTTAAACTCATGGGAAAACTAAAAGACGACAAAATTGAGTTTGCCGATTTCCCGGTACAGGCCACCGCATTCCGTGGACCTGTAATTGATGGACACCTCCTTTCTGTTGCTACCAGACTGACCAATAAGCCAAATGACATCGAAGAGGTTAAAGAGGTCGTCCGCAATTGGAAAAACCCAATCGCTGATTTGAATCTGCCCTCCGGACCGGAAAAGCCGGTGCGGCTTTATGATGACTTCCGTTACCCCCAACCACGCCACAACTCCCTGGCTGAAAATGGTATGCAGGTCGGAATGGGACGAATGAGAGCCTCCAACGTGCTTGATATCGCTTTTACCGCACTCGGACATAACACTATTCGTGGCGCTGCTGGTTGCTCCATCCTCAACGCCGAATTGCTCCATTCCAAAGGCTTTATGAAATAGACGCTTTACCCGGTCCCGGTGACTTGTTCCCAATTCATCGGGGCCGTATCCTTATTTCCATAATTTCATAAGCTTACTAATAATCCACTTCCCCCAGCAGCTTTAGAAATACCAAAAAAAGCGCTTTTTTACTTGCATTACCCTTGTTTTTTGGCTACTTTTATGTCAAACACAGTCTGTATCCTTATTGTAATTTATTTCTGAAATTTGTGATGCTTGTGTAAGGAGTTGTTTTCACGATTATCTGTATAACCGAACAGATTAACACCAACCGAACTATTCATTGAGGAGTCGTGAAGGCGTATTTCTACAGTCCTATGGGGTTGCGGGGTGAAGACCTCGTAACCTCTTTTTTTCCCCCACTCATAAATAAACGCTGCCAGAAGCATCCATCGCGATGTTCTCTCACCCAGCGATATTTCCACTTTCTCAACACCTTCTTCAAGAACTGTCCGTTCGTTATCCTGATCACTGTTCTATTCTTTCCGGGACTCGCTGTATCATCTGATAACGAACCCTTATTTAATCCGGATTTATCCGTTCCGCTTGATGAAGCTATTTGGCATGGGGATCTTTCATCTTTCAGAACAGACCTTTCCCTTGATCATATTTTGCTTCGGCTGAATGCCCCAAAGGACCAATCCATAGCATCTTTTGCCACATCTGACACCTATGAACCGGTTTATTGGGAATGGCTCGTCCGTCAAAACTTCAATCCTTCTAACAACAACCGGACATTTGTTTTTCTCAATGCGAATAAACCGGATTTAAAGGATAATATTGAAGGCTTAGCATTAAGGACCGGCGAAAATGGGACCCCGAAACACTTCAAACTGCTTCAAATTGAATCCGGTGGTTCCCAAACAATACTTTTACAAAGCGACGTAACCATAGCGCCGGACACAGAGTACTATATGCGGGTTATAAATACCCCGCAAAATGACTTTCACCTATACATCGGAGAAGGCAGGGATACCACACCCCTTTTGCAATCAGAATCCTTCCGTTACGATAACGAAGTCGAACCGGGTCACTTCGGATTTCGAACACATTTTACTGCAACACGAAGCGATCAGTCATTTTTTGGGAACATCCTGCTGGATAACAACCTTCCGAAACCTGCCGTCGATCAGGTTTCTGTTACAACATCACCTCAGACATCGCAATACCCCCATACTGACGCACAAAACATTACGGAAATGGAGGTCACCTTCCATTTACCACCCGACCTGTCATCTATTACCACGAACTCATTCCATCTTGGCGATGATATCACCCCGGATGCTATTAGTTGCGACCATCCCCAGGTATGTACGCTTCGCTTTAGGGATCATATTGCATCGGGGATTCATACGTTACATTTCTCTCCCTATAAAACTATTTACGATCAAACCGCAGAAGCAGAAAAGCATATTATTTATATCGCAGACAATCCCGAAAAGGGAGATATCGTCATCAATGAATTCATGTACGACCCTCCGGCTAACACGCCTGCCTATGTTGAGCTGTTCAATGCTTCCGAAAAACTTATCAACCTGCGTGATTGGCGTCTGCAACGCCGTATTCTCTCATCGGAAAATGACCGTTTTATCACCGGAGAAGACCGGTATCTGAAACCGGGCGAATTTTTGGTGCTTACCAAGGATAAAAGCGCTCTGGAATCTCGGATGAATGCTTTCAACGTATTTGAAATGAATGACTTTCCCCGCTATAACAGATCTTCCCCAGACAAAATCAGGCTCTTTTCCTCTGGGCAAGTCCTGATAGACTCCCTCCACTACCACCCTACGGGATGGGGCGGATTTGAAGTCGCACTTGAAAGAAGATACGCACCGGCTCCTGGTTGGCTTGAAACAAACTGGACAGAATCCAGGGATCCTCAGGGCGGGACGCCCGGCTATCTCAATAAGGCAAAACCACCGGTCACGAACCCCTCTGTTGCAGGTTTTGATCATACCAGCGGTGATACCTTGCATATCCATCTGGACCGCTTTATTGACCCAAACACCATCAGACAACCAAAGGCGATTCAACTTCTGATTAATGAAAGGAAAAAAGCCGCAATTCAACAAATCACCAGTGACGGAAACACGGTTATGGTCATCCCCTCCCATTCCTTGAAAAGCGGAACAACATATCAATTGAAAATATCCGGATTACATGATTACTTCGGTAATCAAATGCCTGAAAAATCATTGGAGTTCGATTATTATGATACTTCACATCCAACCCCAAAAGAGGTAGTGATCAATGAGTTTTTATATCGTCCCGACCAGCAATCCCATCACCGTTTTGTTGAACTTTTGAATAACAGCGACAATGTCTTTGAGATAAACGATTGGCAGATATCCCGCTCTTTGGGCTCTCCTCTCCTCATTACAAACCCAAACAGCAGCAGACCTCAGTATTTCATGCCCGGAATGAAGCTGGTCCTGTCAGAGCCAGGCCTGGAACTTACCGGACCTGATTACTCCGAAGCCCTTCACATCGAGTCGGAAAATTTCCCCTCTTTTTCACGCTATGGCGATGCGATCATTTTACGCTCTCCTGAGAACACAACCATTGACAGCCTTTACTATACCCCGGAGTGGGGAGCAAACCGCGATGGTATTTCCCTCGAACGTATCAACCCGGACGGTGCTACCACCGATCCCTCCAACTGGCAGGAGCATCCCGGCGGCCATTCGGCCGGATCACGTAATCATCACTTTGACCCGCTCCCGAATCCACCCAAAGCCGTTTACGCAGCTGTCGTCAATAACAATCTCATCAAGCTTGTATTCAATCGCTTTATTCGAACCGAAAGTCTGGATAACGTCTCTCTCAGTAATCATGTCGTAACACTTAAAAGCACCGGAACACCACCGTCAAGAAACACATCAATGAATGCGTCCTTGATAGAAAAGGCCGGCAACACAGAGCTGCCAGTATCTGAAATAGCTAAAAATGCCTCAATATTCTACTTCGAAACAGATAACCCTTTACACAGAGCCTATAAGGAACTGGCCATCATGGGATTTATGGACGTAGCCGGACAAATAGTGACCTCACAGTCTGTCCCTTTGGCATTTCTTCCCCACAAAGGAGATATCGTTATCAACGAAGTAATGTATCAGCCCATCGCTGACCGTTACAGCTCCAAACCCGACCAAAGTGAATATGTAGAGTTATTCAACCGGACCAACCTGGCCCTGCAAGCAGATGGCTTATATTTACATGATCAACCAGATAAAAATCAAGTGGCACAAAAAAGGATTCCTACAGGAACAGACAATACCTCGTTACTACCCGGAGAATATGCCGTTATCTACCCGGACACGAGCTCTACCCTGAATGAATCCAGGCTCTTTAACAGCTTTTCCCTGCCAATACACGATCAGAAAAGCTTTTTCCAGGTGAATCGTATGACGCTGGGACTATCCACTTCCGGAGACGCTTTTTACCTATCCAACGATCAGGGAATATCCATCGATTCCCTGTTTTACACCCCTTCATGGCATAACCCAAACATCGCAGATGTCAGAGGTATCAGCCTTGAACGGATCTCACCCGAAAACCCTTCAAATCAACCCGCAAACTGGACCTCCAGTACGCATGTAGAAGGAGGAACCCCCGGTTACCGAAATTCCGTACAGCCACAAAATGAGCCGGAAATCAACACTGGTCTGACACTTACCCCGAATCCTTTTTCTCCCAACGGTGACGGTAAACACGACCACCTGTTTATCCATTACGAGTTGGACGAACCCGATTTTCTGATCCAGGCCAAAGTATTCGACCGAAACGGCCGCTTGGTACGTACCCTGGTGGAAGGTGAAAGAGCCGGCCGGAAAGGTAAGCTGATCTGGGACGGCCGAACAGATCGTGGAAACATGAACCGTGTTGGAATTTACATCATACACATTAAACTCAGTAACCATGCGATGGGTCGTTCACGGGTTTATCGGAAAACGGCCGTTCTTGCCAGACCCCTATAATACGTCCGTTAGCAGGGATCTAACAAAGTAGCGCTTTGCAAATTAACAATAAGTTGCTATCCTTTGTTGATAAAATATCTACATTGCATAATCCAACTTATGACTTCTCCAAAAGATTCTCCCATAGGCATTTTTGACTCCGGCATTGGCGGACTTACGGTGGTTAAATCCGTAATGAATACTCTTCCAAATGAGAATATAATCTACTTCGGTGACACAGCACGAGTCCCATATGGCATTAAATCTTCCGATACCATACGTCAATACGCTTCACAAATCACCGATTTTCTCCTGAAAAAAAATGTCAAGATTATTTTAATCGCCTGTAACTCCGTAGCTGCAGCTGCAAGAGAGGATATCAAAAAACGTTGTGGAAATATCCCGGTTCTCGATGTCATTGAAGCGGGTACAAAGACAGCACTTTCTCAATCCAACGGCAACCGGCATATTGGTGTCATTGGAACACTGGCAACTATCGGCTCCGGCGCTTATGAAGTGTCCCTTCGCGATCTGGATAAAGACATCCAGGTCTTTTCACGAGCCTGTCCGCTGCTGGTTCCGCTTGCCGAGGAAGGTTGGAATGACAACGAGATTGCCGACGAAGTTTTAAAAAAATACCTGCATGATTTCAAGGATAAAAACCTTGGAGCTTTGATTCTGGGATGTACCCACTACCCGCTTTTCAAAAAAGCTATAAATCGCATTCTGGGAGAAGAGCTGTCTATTATCGACTCTGCAGACTCCATCGCTGAAATGACCCGAAATCACCTCGATACCCAAAAAAAACGTAACAATAGCACAGAAAAAGGAACTTTCGAATGCTTTGTCAGTGACAAGCCTCAACGTTTTAAATTATTGGCGGAACGCTTTCTTGGAAAAAAGCTTAACAGGGTTGAAATAGTAAACCTTGGTAGTTGATAACACTACCCGGCATACCTTGCCATCATAATGCCGGCAGCTACTGATACATTTAAACTTTCAACACCCATATACCGTTTTTGCTCATCAAAACTCATAACGGGATCTATACAAACTCTTCTGTAGCCCTGTTTTTTCAGATCAGAAGCTATCCCGTTTGCCTCGTTTCCGACAACCAGGAGTTGCTTGTCACCAACCGGTGCATCAGTCCATGATATCGCCCCGTCTCCGGCATCCAACAAGTTCACCATCCAGCCTCTGTCATCGGCCATTGACAAAAAGGTGGATAAATCTGTTGACAACCAGTCCAGTACCCCTGTAGCGCCAGCTGTGCCGCGAACTACTTTGGGATGAAACAGATCCACGGTACCCGGTGACAACACCACGCCCTTCAAACCAAACCATGCGGCAGTACGAATCATAGTTCCAAGATTTCCCGGATCCTGAACCCGATCCACCACCAGCATGGTCCCCTTTTTTTCCAGCAATTCCGCTTCGGAGCATGGATCCGGAATAGAAAACACGGCAATAACTCCCTGAGATGATTCGGTATCAGAAATTTGCCGGATAACAGAGGAGCTGGCGAAGAACAGCTTCGGTCTGTCAGAACACTCCTCAGAACGGGTCTTCATCAGGTCAGCTAAGATACCTGTGACCATATTGTTACTTGGCTGATCAACATCCTCGTTCCCCTTGGAAATGATTTTTCTTCCATTTAAGTGATCCTCTACATCCTGCCTCAACCTCTCCTCAAGTATCAACATATCGACGCGAATCACCCCGTTCCTCAAAATCTGCTGAACCGCCCTCTCGCCTTCCGCAAAAAAAAGGCCCTTCAGGTATCTTTCACGACGTCTACGCAACTGTCGCAGATCTTGCACTTGTTTCCGGGAAAGACGCTCAAAGGATTTCATAGACTCAAGTATACCAATTTTTGTGGATCGTAATAAAACGTATTTTATTACATCTGCATAACAGACTTTTTTACCGTATCTCCCAAAAGTCAAAACCTGATTAAAAAAGTGAAACAACTTTTCCCTTGTCACACAATCGTACTCTTCAGTAATTCAGGGAGACAACTTGGTTTGTCTGTGCTTTCAACAATAATTATGGTGCTTTTTTTTATATCACCTGATAAAGCTTTTGCAAATAATACTGGATTAGCTGGAGATGCGCGTTTCAGCCGGCAACTTGACGCCATGCGGTGGCACTACTTCGGCAATTTTGATCTATCAACTGAAAGATTCAGCCTTCAACTCGACAACACCTACCGTTCGAGACTTTATTTATCTGATGGAAAAGCTCAAAACATTCAGGATGAAAATGACCTTAACCTGAATATGCGCCAATGGTTAACGGATAACTGGGCTGTGACCGGCGAAGCACAATCCTATAGTTTTACGACTACCAACTTACAACAGACCACGGGACACCTTGGAGTCCTCTATAATCCACATGAGCAAATTGAGTTATCCTTGAGCGGAGGTCTCATGAGTGATCGTAGAAGTGACCACCTGGATCAGGGATGGTCGGGAGTCTTCAGAGCTCACAGCAGACCTGTTTCCACCGGTGACTTTACTTTCCATCCAACTGCCGAAGCACACTATGCCCGCATCAATCCACGTGAATATTCCACGCTCCGTGTGGCATCCGACAATCTTTTTGAGGTTGATGATTTCATGATGCGGGCAGATCTCAAGCTCAGCAGTGCCAGACGTGAAAGTTACCAACCGAGCAGTTTTTTTAACCGGGAGCTGACAAATATTATTGAATCCATACGCAACGACTCAACAGCATTTGATATCCAGGTCCGTTTACCCGTAATGGATGACATTGATGTTTCTATCGACCTTTTCACACTGAATAACACGCGATTTGTCACAAGCCGTCCCGTATCTGATGACATTAAAGATGACATTTTCGATACCCGCACTCAACGCCAGGAAATAGCCCTTCGATCAACAGCAGATTTCCAATATCACCGTAGCCGTTTTTCCGCAGGTTTCAATTTTGGATATATCAATCGGGGTTCCAGACTCATACATACCGAAGATTTTCCAGAGGATCAGGTCGCGAGACGAAACGAAATCCTCAGAAACTCCAATTTTGATCAAAGTCGATTTGAAATTTTCACCCGTAACAGAATCCGCATTTCCGACAGCAATGAACTTGCTTTTCAGGCACAAACTGGAATTCTCCGGTATGACACCCCTGAAGTGAACCTGGATGATCGAGATGAATTGAGCTATCAATTTCGCTTGACGAACCGCCATATTTTTTCTCCACATCTTGATTTATCCGTGAGAGCTGGGGGCGAAGCAACACATTATGTCTATCTTTCCGCAACACGAAGCATCGAAAACAACTGGCGTCGTACCATCCGGCTCTCACCTTCGCTGCGCTGGCAACCCTTTGACTGGCTTGAACTGCGTAACTCATTTCGGATAAGAGCGACCTACACTGTTGAGGATTTTGAATTGGAAGGCCGCCCTAAAAGTGATCAGTCATCACGGGAATATTCCATACAATCGGAGATTAACATGCAATTATCTGAAAATTGGATGTTTGAAATCGGTGGATCGCGTAACGAACTGCAAATCGGTCGCCTTTTTTGGGATAGTTTTCAGGAAATGCCTACCGACACGCTTATAACCTATGATTCGGATGTAATGATGGTTTACCAGACCGAACAACACCGTATTGGTGTCGGTGGACGATTTTTCATGCGCCGGGATTATTTGCCCCAGGCAACACTTACCACAGAGGTTGAAAATGATGAAGGAGTAACCGTTCCGGTAAGCCGGACGGCGCCCGGGATTCAGATCAGCCGTCAGTTAGGCCCAAGCATCGACATTGACCTGCGTTTTAGTTCCGGTAACCGTCTCATCATCAGGGGTTGGCTTCAACGCCAACGAACCCGGCGCTCTCTTTACATCACCTATGATGATCATGTAAAAGAAGCATTTCAGTCAATAGAAGGCCAGAGCACAAAACGAACATATCCGAATATGGAAATCAGGGCGGTGTTCAGCTTTTAAAAACGTCAGACATACGTCAACGGGTCCAATTGTGCAGATAGTCCAGCCGCCGCATCATCTCCGGTACAAAATCATAATGTTCGGGCTTCATCAGGACAGTGCGCAAAACTGTTAGCTTATCCTGATCCGGCACCAAATCCGGCATCCATCTTTCCGCCTCTTCCCTGGTTAATTCCAAAGTACTTAGATAGAGGCAGTTTGTCGCATCGACCTCCATACCCGCCTTAAGGATCGCTTTAGAATGCTGGGTGACCCCGGAATAAGTAGCATCGTCTGTCAGCGGAAAGAAAGCAACAATGTCCAGCTCCGGAGACAAGACAGGCTGAAAAGTCCTGGAGTGAAACAGTAGCTCATAAAACCTGCGGGCAGCCAGCAGGCAATCGAGAAGCATACCGGCCAGTCCTTCATTTTTTTCATTTGATTTCGTAAGGGGAAGCAATTGTAATGTAAACCACAATGCAACGGCAGCCGACCCGGCACGGGAACACTCCAGGCTGATTTCACCCAGGTGAAGCTCCTCGGAAGAAAAATACGTGTAAGGCGAATCGTGTTTGTAAAACCTTCCCACAGAGGGATCACGAAAAAGCACAGAACCACAGCCATAAGGTTGCAGCCCGTGTTTATGGGGGTCGATCACAATACTATCAGCGTCTTCAAGTGCACGCCATGGCTCAGGATCAAGTATCCCGCTGTTTCGCAACAGATGAAAAAAACCGCCATAGGCTGCGTCCACATGGACACGCACCTGATTACGATTTGCCCACTCCATGATATGGTGCAACGGTTCCACTCTTCCCAGGCCGGTAGTCCCCAGTGTCACAACCAATGTGCCCGGAAGCACCTCGTTCTGTTCCAGTTTTTCCGGATCCGGGTACCCATCATCACCGGATGGGATCTCCATGACCGGATGACGCAAAATCTGACACATTCGACGATGGGTGTAATGAGCTTGTTTAGAAACAGCAACAGGACGCTCGGGATGTAGCTCCCGTGCCACCCACAAAGCTTCCAGGTTGGCAATGGTTCCACTACTGGTCAGGTGACCAAGTGCATCATTCGGTAATCCTGTAAATGATTTCAATTGTTCCAGGACCTCTTTCTCCATTCTCGAAGCTTCCGGTCCGCCATCCAGCGCATGGTTATTGGGATTGATCGTCATGGATAATGCGTATGCCAGCCATGCAGCAGGATGGGGTGGCTTAATCATTTGCCCGGCATAAAAAGGTTGATGGAAAGGATAGTGACCCGCGAGCCGCTCCATCAAGCGTTCCAAATGTGGCTCCAGGTCCTTGTCGCTTAATTTATCCCATTCAGAAAAGTGATATGGGGTGTCACCGTCAAAAGATTGCTTGAGTTGATCAAGCAGTGGTTTCAGTCTGGAATAGAAGGTATCCGGTATCATACATTTTGAGACGCAATTGTCAGGTTAATTTACCCGATGAAAAGTTCCGCTGGCTACAAGAAGGTGTACCTGAGTCCCACAGATAAGAGCTGCCTGATCTGCAACTCTTTGGTTATATCATCATTATACTGAAGTGAAAACTCAAAATTGGTTGTCAAATAGTCGTTGATTTGACCAACAAACTCGTTGTTAAATGAAAAATCGGTATTCAAAAGGCTTTTCTGCAGATTACTGAACGTTTCAAGGTACCCATTGTAGGTCACACTATCCCATATTTCACGTTCATAGCGCAATATAACTGTGAAGCCAGCCTCGTTTTGAAACCAGTCTTCATTATCCAGGCCATATCTCTCAGAAAGTGACGTGTCTACGACAAATGTCTGTCGCAGCGATATACCCACTGTTAACTCCAAATAATCGTCCGGATCGTATGTGAGTCCGACGGTTTCGGTCAATGTGCCGGGCGCCATAAACCGCGATTGCAAATTTTCATGACTTCGATCAAAACCTTTGTCAAACTGAGTCTGGAAATTCACATTGGCTGTCATGCTGAATCGTTCATCCGTGAATCTACGCTGAAACTGATTTCGCAGACGAATAAGGTCTTCACTTTTCCTGAAATTTCCGCGTTCCTGACGAGTTTGGCCATATCGCAGATCCAACCGAAATCCGTACCGGTATACCCCTTCTGTATAAACCCCGGTCAGCACTCCGCTTCCATCAAAAGATATCCGGTCGGTTCCTCCCTGAGACCATGCCCGGTAGTATGCCTGAGAGCCATTAATCCCGGTTTGCACAGAAAAATCCCAGGAACCCTCATCCTCCTCCTCAGCGGATTCGAGTAAATCATCCGTTGGCATAGGTAGTTTTTGTGCTGTTGCAGGATATATTCCTGAAATCAGCATCATCCCTGTAATCAAATAAACATGCCAACGACGCATCACTGGAAAAGCTAAAAACTTGGAGTGAAATTATTGCTTTTGTTCAGGGTCTTCCCCTGGATGTGAGACCTAATAACATTGCTTAATCAGGTCGCAAAAACGTCAAGATCAACAAACAACCTGAACAGTACAACTACAGCAGTATAAAAAGTCAAAGTATATAATATACGAATTCCTTCATCCAGTTGTGGAGATCACGTAAGAAATTACTTTGAAAAGTCTTACCAGAATCAATTAATCTTCAAAAAAACTATAGCTGAAACCAACGGATACGGTTTGTCTTACCTGCAGCTCGTCCGTAATATCATCGTTATAGGCAAGAGCAAACTCTACATTGGCGCTAACATAACGGTTAATCCGACCCGTAATTTCACTAACAAAAAACAAATCTGTCGAAGTCAGGCTCTTGTTAATGTTGGTAAACGTTTCAACATAACCGGAATAGTAAATACTTTCCATGATTCTTCGCTCATACCCAATGAGCAAGGAAAAGCCGGCCTCATTACGAAAGGTTTCACCGGTATCCAATCCGTATTTCACGGCCAACTCTGTGTCGCTTACAAAAGTTTGTTTCATAGCCAGGCCGGCCTCAAAACGCAAATTTCGATCAGGATTGTAGCTCAACCCCAATGTTTGTGTAAGATAGGCTGGTAAAAGCAGCATTCCCAAGCATGGATATGTTGTCGGTTCCGCCCTGACTCCAGTTCCTGTAGGAAGCTTGAGATCCTGTCAAGGAAGTCCGTAAGGCGTAATCCCAACTTGAATCATCCAGCGTGTCTGCCGCTTCAGATTCATCCAGCAAGGTATTGCTTGGCAAACTCCCGTAAACATGAGTTTGTGTAACCAGGGAGGCGGTCAGTAAAACCAAAAACACAAAAGAAAATTTATTTATGGCCTTGTACATCTTCATTATAAAAGCAGTTCGGATTTAAAGAAGCAATTTTGATCGGTAATGGGTATAAATATCCCATCACAACAAAAAAAAGACCGGCTACCGTTTACATTGATTGGCGCAATGATAACTTACTCCTGATCAGAGGAGTAAAAAAGCCACACCCCATTGGAGTCTCCTTGAGAAAAGTTACAGTGTACATGCTCCTGCAGCTTGGTGGGACAATACAAACCAACATACTGAAGATTTAACGGATACCGCCGATGGCCGCGGTCGATAAGGGCAGCCAGGGTAATTTCATCGGGGCTCTCATTCTCAGTAATTTTCTGAAGCGCTACATACATGGTTTTGCCACTGTACATTACATCATCAACAATTACCACCTTTTTTCCCTTTACAGAAGGCATGGGTTTGTCGGCGATGGCAATTTCATCTTTGCTTTTTTCAGCAGAATCAATAATTGCGTTTGGTTTATCTGCATTTTTTACCCACACAGGATGAGCCGCTATTCCAACTTGGTATATCATGGAAAGTCGTTCAGCCAGCCTTTGAGCAAGGTAAAAGCCCCTTTCATCGATTCCCATAACCACAAGCTCATCGGAACCACGCGTGTGTTCATGTATTTGGTAGGCAATCCGTGTGATAATCCGATCGATCCGGGCCGGACTCATCAATAGATGGTTGTTGGAATCGGATTGAGACACGGTACGTTATTGAAACATGGATTTGATGCTTCCCCAGGTTTCACGGGCAGCATTAGTGGTGTACTGCTGGGAGGTTTGCTCGGTAACTAAAGACCCGTTATTGAGTCGAAATGAAAGCTCGTAGCTAACAGTTTTTACCGAGGTGGTTTGGATGGAACCATCTTTGTGCAGATGAATATCTCTGTAAACGAACACTCCATTCCGCCTTTCAAACTCATTCTCTGCAATCTGTTGTGAATCCGAACCTTTATTTGTAATCCTCTTGAGTGAAATACTACTCTGATCGATCTGATCCATGTCGGAAAACTCCCACGATACGATCATAACCTCTGAGTCGGAGGGATCCAACTCGGCATCGAAACGCAGTACCAGCGAGTTGCTTTGCGTCATCGCCAACAACAAAAAGGTAATAATTGCAATAAAAGGGAAGCCGGAAACCTGTAAGGATTTCATATGCAAAATATCCGGTATGTATCGAGTGATTAGTACCGTAACAATAAAGACATAAGTCATAAAAATCAACTGCAATATACGGAAAGTACAAAAGGATGGACATTAACAAAGAGAAATTTTTCCATTTTCTTTGGAGAAATATTCATTTTGATCAACACAAGCTGCAAAGCACACAACAAAGTAACATAGCCATCATAGATCCGGGTTTTCAAAACTTTGGGGATGGTCCGGATTTCCGCTTTGCTCAGATAAGAATTGGTGATATTATTTTTTTCGGTGACATTGAGCTGCACAAAACGGCATCGGAGTGGTACAAGCATGGCCACCATAACGACGTTCGTTACAACCAGGTTATTCTCCATGTTGTAATCTTCGATGATCTTCATAAACGAAATATTCGAACAGCTGACGGTGCGTCACCCCCGACTTTGGAGATAGGAATTAACCTGCCAAACAGGCTCGCAAAACTTTGGAGAGCTTTCCAGGCTCCGGAACTACTTCCATGCAGTAGTTTTATCAATGAAATTCCCGGATCGACATTTGAGAAAATAATGGATAAGTGGGACCAGGCCTATTTTCGATATCGTTTGGACAAGATGCTAACACTCTACAACGCGAACAAAACAATGAGCAAGGCATGGTTTGAAATGCTGGTCAAAGGAGTATTTCAAGGACTTGGATACCATAAAAATCAACAAAACATGCTCACACTGGCTGATTTTGTAAACCGCCGAAACACGTTTTACAAAAAATGGGCGATAAAGGTTCCGGGTTGTTCTGCTTCAGAGTTTAAACGCCAAAAAAACGTTACGGACTTGGCAAACACGCTCATATGGCACGCGGGACTTCATAATAATACAGAGCCAAAAAACAGAAGACAGCAAACACACAACAAACCACTGCTCCACCGTAGCGACTGGAATTTCAGCACTTCCAGACCTGCCAATCAGCCGCGGACCCGCATAAAACAGGCTGCCGGGGTCTATTTGCGATTACAAGAACTAAAGATCCGGAAATGGTTGGAGATGTCACCCGATCTTTTATGGAATGACCTATGCAAATACAACGACACTCCAAACATTGGAAAAAACCGCCGGGACATAATTTTTTTCAATGTCATAATTCCGGCTGTATATCTGCTAAGTCACTGGCTTCATTGTCACAAACAAAGAAAACGTACGACAGAACTATGGCTCTCCCAACACATTCCACTTCCCCCGAAAACAAGACACATACTTATAGAAAGCAATTTCCAAACAGGCAAACATCTTTCAAAACTGGCAACATGGCATCAATTCAAATATTTTTGTCAAACCAGAAGGTGCGATGAGTGCGCCGTCATGAAGTATTTTGCGCAAGCCAAACACTTGACTTGAAACATAACTTTTGCTAAATTTGGCATCTGTTTAAGAAACAGTATGGATTTGCCCGGTCGTCTAAGGGTAGGACAGCTGGTTTTGGTCCAGTAAGTGGGGGTTCGAATCCTCCCCGGGCAACTTAAAACTTACGGTTACCAGTATAAACAAGCCAAAAGGATGACCGCCGCGGTCCATCCTTTTTTAGTATTCACCGACAAAAGACCTTGCAAAGAAGTCTTGGACAAACCACTAGCCATATTTGCCGGCAGGAGTAATCTGGCGCTCTCCCGTGCTATTGCTGAGAAATACGGAACAAAACTGGGAGCTGTTACCATTAAATCTTTCTCAGACGGTGAATTATACATCAAGTATCAACAAAGCATTCGTGGAGCGGACGTATTTATTGTACAGTCCACACCTCCTCCCGGTGACAATATCATCGAGCTTCTTTTGTTGATCGATGCAGCAAAACGGGCATCTGCTGACCGTGTTACTGCCGTCATACCTTACTTTGGATACGCTCGCCAGGATCGCAAAGACCAACCCAGAGTTTCTATCGCTTCCAAGCTTTTCGCCAACTTGCTTTCAGAAGCCGGTGCCGACCGTGTACTCACCATGGATCTTCATGCACCACAAATTCAAGGTTTTTTTGATATCCCTCTGGATCATCTTTATGCCAGTTCCATATTCGTGGAATACTTGCGAAACAAAACTATTGAAGATCTTGTAGTCGTAGCTCCTGATGTTGGAAGTCTCAAAATGGCCCGATCTTATTCTAAGCGATTGAATGCCGGCCTGGCATTTGTTGACAAACGCCGGCCTACACAAAATGTGGCGGAAGTAATGAATATCATCGGTGAAGTGGAGGGTAAAAACATCCTGCTCATTGACGACTTGATCGATACTGCCGGAACCATTACAAATGCTGCATCCGCCCTTAAAAAGCGGGGTGCAAAAAAGATAATGGCCTCCTGCACCCATTCCATACTGTCGGGCCCAGCTTATCAACGCATAGAAGATTCCCCCATTGATAAATTTCTGGTGACTGATACGGTCCCTCTTAAAAAGCCTTCCGACAAGTTGCATGTCCTTAGCGTTGCCGGGCTTTTTGCAGAATCAATCCGTCGTATTTACACCGACGACTCCATTAGCACTTTATTTGATGATTAACCTCTAAGCATTTTCTGAATCATGTTAAAACCCAATGTAATAACCGTAGAAGCTACCGATCGACCTAAGGGTAAAACGGCACTGAAAAACCTGCGAAATGAAAAAAAGGTCCCTGCTGTTGCTTACGGTCCGAAGGTCAAAGACAACTTGCATGTCAGCATTCCTGAACTTGAACTTGAGAAGGTGCTGGCCGCAAACCAAAAAACTCTGATCAAGCTTGTTCACAACAAAAAAGAGTATCATACACTGGTTCAATCTATTGAATATCACCCGGTAACCGACCGTCCCTTGCATGTTGATTTGTTCGCCATGGAGGAAAAAACACCGGTAACCATAGAGATTCCAATACGCTTGTCCGGAACTCCGCAGGGTGTGGCCGAAGGAGGACGCCTCTATCAGCCCCTTCGAAGAATTGTGGTACAGTGTTTGCCCAAGGATATTCCCGCGGAAATTGTTCTGGACATATCTGAGCTCACAATCGGTGACACTATTGACGTTGAGTCTATTGATGTTGAAGGTATCGAGCCACTTCGGGCCTCATTCCGTACCATTGCCGTAATCCGACCACCTAAAGGTGGCCTGGACGAAATTCTTGGTCTGGATGAAGAAGAGGGCGAAGAAGGTGAAGAGGAAACCGAAGGAGCAGAAGAAGATTCCGCTTCTGAAGAAGAAAGCGAAAGCTAACCCGTACCATCATGCCACTTATAGTGGGTCTTGGCAACATTGGTGACGCGTATGAGGGTACGCGCCATAATATCGGTTTCACGGTTGCAGACCGACTTGCTGAAACTCTTTCTGCTGGAATGGAGCCGACCGACGGGCCTTACATACTGGGTGTCGGTCGGTTTAAGGGGGTAAAAACCATTCTGATCAAGCCTACCACATTAATGAACAATAGTGGCAAAGCTGTGTTGAAAGCTTGCCGCAAATTCCACTTCCTCCCTGCCGACATACTGGTTTGCTACGACGACATCAACCTGCCGGCAGGTAAAATACGGCTGCGCAAAGAAGGAGGTGCAGGTGGACACAACGGCATACAAAGTATAATTGATCATTTGAAAACCGAAAATTTTCCCCGGCTGCGATTTGGTATTGGCAATTATTTCGATCGCGGAAAACAATCGGATTATGTACTTTCCCCTTTTGATAAACAAGAATATGAGGAGGTAAATCAAGGCATCGAAAGCGCACACGACGCTTGCCTGACCTTCATTCGTGAAGGAATTGTTCGAGCCATGAATGCTCATAATTAATTATCTTAACCGGTAATTTATTTCAGACAAAACAGCACCGATTCACTAAACAACCTAAACCATGCAAACAATTATCTATTTGATACCTCTTGCCGGTATCATCGCACTCTTATTTACCTACTTCAAATCCAAATGGGTTTTAAAGCAAGACACCGGTACAGACAAGATGAATCGAATCGCCGGGCACATTTATGAAGGTGCCATGGCTTTTCTGAAAGCCGAATACCGGGTTCTTGGCATCTTCGTTATTCTGGTCGCTATACTGCTTGGCCTTCAAGGCTATGTAACCGAACAATCTCACTGGATTGTCTCCCTCTCTTTCATCGCTGGTGCTCTTTGCTCGGGCCTGGCCGGTTTTATCGGTATGAGAGTTGCCACCAAAGCGAATGTAAGAACCACACAAGCAGCCCGTACCAGCCTCAACAAAGCGCTTGGTATAGCATTCTCCGGTGGATCCGTCATGGGAATGGGTGTAGTCGGATTAGGTGTGCTTGGCCTGGGACTGCTGTTTTGGTTGTACAGCAGTGTATTCGGGTTTATTCCCGCTCATGAAACCGGGGCCGACATGCAGGAAACACTCGCGAGAGTGGTAACCGTTATTACCGGCTTTTCTTTCGGGGCCTCCTCAATAGCGCTTTTCGCACGTGTCGGTGGAGGTATCTACACCAAAGCCGCTGATGTCGGCGCCGATCTTGTCGGAAAAGTAGAAGCTGGTATCCCCGAAGATCACCACCTGAACCCGGCAACCATTGCCGATAACGTAGGTGACAACGTCGGTGATGTCGCCGGAATGGGAGCCGACCTGTTTGAATCTTTCGTAGGATCCATCATAGCCGCGATGGTTCTTGGTGTAATCTTCATGTCATCCCAAACTTTTGTTGAGGAATCCTTATTCGGTAATATGAGCGGTGTCATGCTGCCGCTGGTGATGGCCGGATCCGGTATCATCATCTCCATTATCGGTACTTTCTTTGTCCGTGTGAAGGAGGGGGGCAATCCCCAAACCGCCCTGAATATCGGGGAAATCGTTGCCGCCGGCTTGTTGATAGTCACATTCTATTTCCTGATCACCTGGATCCTGCCGGCCAGCTGGACCTATACCGATGCACTCTATGGCGTTGAAAGAACCATAACCGCTCACGGCGTGTTCTTTGCTTCCATCATTGGACTTATTTCAGGACTACTTATCGGATTTATTACCGAGTATTTTACCGGTGTTGGTAAAAAACCGGTTGTCAATATTGCAAGGCAATCCCTTACCGGTCATGCAACCAACATCATTGCCGGTCTCGGAGTCGGAATGCTTTCAACCGCACTTCCGATCTTGATTATTGCCATCGCTATCATGACCGCCTTCGAATTTGCCGGTCTTTACGGTATTGCCATCGCAGCTGTTGGAATGCTCTCAACGCTCGGTATTCAGCTGGCAGTTGACGCCTACGGGCCTATTGCCGATAATGCCGGAGGTATTGCCGAAATGACCGAGCTTCCCCCTGAAGTTCGTGAACGAACCGACCAGCTGGATGCCGTAGGAAACACCACGGCAGCAATTGGCAAAGGTTTCGCCATCGGTTCCGCAGCGCTCACCGCATTGGCCTTGTTCGGAGCTTACATGACGGCTGCAGATATCCAGGTTATTGATATTTCCCAGGCCGGAGTTATTGCCGGATTGTTTGTCGGTGGAATGCTCGCTTTTGTCTTTTCCGCTCTGTCTATGGGAGCCGTCGGACGCGCGGCTATGTCCATGATTGAGGAAGTACGACGACAGTTCCAGGATATTCCGGCACTTAAGGCAGCTCTGGATGTGATGCGCCGCAACGAAGGAAAGGAACAAAGCGAATGGTCCGATGAAGATGTTAAAACATTCAATGACGCCGAAACTTCCGCCGAATATGGCAAATGTGTTGAAATTTCAACCAAAGCGGCTCTTAAAGAGATGGTCCTGCCCGGCCTGATGGCCATAGCAGTACCTGTTCTCGTCGGATTTATATTTGGTGCGGAAGCTCTGGGCGGACTGCTTGCTGGTGTCACCGTATCCGGTGTTCTGATGGCACTTTTCCAGGCTAACGCAGGTGGGGCCTGGGATAATGCCAAAAAGATGATCGAAGCTGGAATCACTTTTGACGGCGTCACCTATAACAAAGGATCTGATGCTCATAAAGCGGCCGTTACAGGTGATACTGTCGGTGACCCTCTGAAGGATACTTCCGGCCCTTCACTGAATATCCTGATCAAGCTTATATCTGTTGTTGCTCTGGTTATCGCAACAGCCTTGTAAATCAAATTGTCGCCTGACTCACGATCCGGTTCTTCGCTTTCTTGCGAATCGGATTCATTGAGTAAGTGCGAATATTCGTTGATTTGTCGAAAGCCCCGGGAATGATTCCCGGGGCTTTCTTTGTATAGAAGACATGGATATTCTGAAAATCATCTTTGAACACGACATCACCCTGGAACACCTCTCCGGTCATAACGACCCGAGGCGCAAAAAAGATCAAAAACCTTCTCTTGAATCTTTTCTGCATCCCCAAAAAACGTATAACCGGTATTATTTTACCGGAACCCGTTTCCCGGATCAACACTTCGGCTTTACGGCACTAGGCAACTATTCAGGCCTGTTGACAAAAATGGACCATCTGCTCCATGACCTGCTCTCAGAAACATACGCTGCACAGTTGCAACATGTGAACAAAACGACAGTCTGGCGACACTGTGACGGATCCCATTACCCCAACCTCTCCGAAGCACTTTCAAAACCTGAATCCAGTGACGTCTGGGTCGGCGGACCTGACCCGGACCCGTACATTCTCAAAAAACTTGCAAGGAATGACCAAACCGGAATCCGTGAGCGTTTTGAACCACTCACTCAGCTGCTGGATCAGGACTATATCGTCCTTTTTGCTGAAAAGGCTCATCATGGCATCGATTTTCATCTGTTTTGCCGAAATAACCTGTATGAACCCATATTCCGGACATACCGCGACATGACGGGACCTGACCTCCGTTACTTTAGCATCAATGGCAAAAGGGTGAAAAGCGAACGGCATTTTTATTTTGAAACCTGGACACTACATAACCCGCCCCACGGTTTTCAGGAGGTCACAAGCTCTGCCCGCTTGCGATAATCCGTTTTTCATACACATTGCACAACCGATCCGTGAATAGTTTGAGCCTGATTATTTAACGAAAAAAAAGCTCTTTGGGATTATTCAATCCCAAAGAGCTGGACACGTATTTATGCTATGCGTGGACTACAAATCATGTTTTACCATTCATACTGAAAGCGAAGGGCGAGCGACCAGCCGTCCGTGCTGCGAACTTCCGGATTGTCCTGCAGGTTTTCAACCGGCTTCTGATAACGGCCGTCCATATACATGACATTCAACTTCATGACAATCCCTGTTTCGGGATACCAGTTCAGCCCCAGAGTAGCGCGGTCAACCTTTTGTCCACCGGCATACTGATCGCCTTCCATCCAGTCCTCATCAAAGAGATGGTTTCCATTTTCATCAACCGCATACTGATCGGTATATCCATTCATATGAGCGTATCGGGCCGTCAGCATCCAAGCACCGGAACCGCCCTGAGAAACAGGATTACTGACATATTGATTGCCAAAATCACCACTGAATGAACGATATGTGCGTCGGTCATCACTCAGGAAGAATGTGGATTCAATGTACCATCCATCCTGGGTCACAGTAGTTTCGTAATAATCCAGCCAATGAAGATTATCTATCTCTGCTTCATCCAATTCTCCAGGAAAATTATCCGCGGTCAGGTCATCCGGACGATTAAAATTAGCCCGCAGATATTCACCCTGGAAAGTCAATCGCTCATACCCAACAGCCCCCTCAAGAGCGTAGGTCTGATGGTGCTTGATTCCTTCAAGATCTTGACGTCCCACGAACCGAACCTCAGCGGCACGCTGCCCGGCACGTGTTCTTTTGCGTACAGGCTGATATCCCTTCACCATGACTTCTCCATCACCATCCACGGAAAGGTCATCACCACGTCCATATGCATTTTCCCGGTGCTGAAAACTACCTCCGAGATGTACAAAAAGTGATCGTTCCTGATCATCAATAGGAGCAAAACTGCCTCGGAATGTTGTAGCCCAGCCTTCGTTGATATCCCGTTCACGTTCAGCGGCGCCCCAGGTGTTTCCACCAAATACGCCACCTGCCAAATACCAACCCGGTTGAAGGGTTTCATACATCAAACCAATAGAACGGCTGCTGTTCGGACGCAAGGCGTCAACCGGCGCTGCTCGTTCCAGGAAGGTGATCCGGCGGGAGCTGGTGTGGCTCTCCATGCTGAACGGCTCTTTGAAATGGCCAAAAGCCAAACGACCGTGATCAAACAAATAAGCCATGTAGAGATTGGCAAAGCGTACTTCTGTGTCCCTGAATTCAGGCTCCACTTGCCACTCCCAACGATCATACATTACACCTAACATTCCCATTCGTATCCGGCGATGCCAGGTCCCGTAATGTGCAGTACGCTCATCGCCAAACTCAGCTCTGTTTACCGTGTCATTGCTGTCAAAAATATTGTAGGCTACATCCGTCTGTAAACGTCCACGAAGTCCGAATCGATGACGTCCATCCGCCGTAGATACCGCAAATTTGTGGGGACGCACAATGACATCCTCCCATACCAGAGGAGTAGTAGGATCATACTCGATGTCAGGATGCATATCGATTGCTATGTCCCTGTCACCATTTTCCTCTTGTTGAGTGGCTTCCGTCGTTGCCTCTTCCGTGGCAGCCTCCTTCTTATTATCCTCAATATTGCTGTTCTCAGTCGCTAATGCTGACTGGAAAAACAACCCGGACATTATCAATGCCATCACAGCTACTTGTAACCATGAACATGCATTACTCGTTTGTTTCATTTTTAGCATCATTGCCCTCATTTGTTGATTAATATTTTGGGGTTTATTTCACTTTCCGAAATGGAAATAAATCGGTCCGTGAAATGATTTGACGAGTTTTGGTAATCCATAAAAACCAACGGTCGCTCGCCCTCACCGTTTTTGTGCTGATATTCAAAATTTTGTATTACAACAGCGTTTTCATCATACTCCGGAACCAGCTCAACCGAATTACTTAGCTGTAAATCCTCTGCCCTTTGGACCACCTCCTGTTCGAATACATTTTGTGCAAAAAAAAGTGCGACAAAGCTCAGAACCGCCGCAATTATCGGTGTTGTGACCCAACCGGATGCAATTCTTCCAACAGTAGCATAATTAATCCCTGTTCTGCCTTTGGCCAGAGCAACTCCAATAATTGCGCCAATAATAGCCTGTGAGCTACTGACGGGTACCAGTGGTAACGCCGGAAGTCCAACGGACAGTAGCAAGCGCTCAATACCCTGTGAAGCAAAAATGAAAAGGACCAATGATTTTGCCAATACAACAATCAATGCCAGCAATGGCGTTAACTTGAATACATCATTCCCCACGGTGGTCATAACTCTGTAGGAATAGGTATAAATACCGACTCCGATAGCCGCAGAGCCAAGCAGGAATAGTTGTTGTGTTCCTGTGAAATCCGTTATGCCTGCAATGGAAAAAGCCTCGAAGGGGCTTGCAAAAACAAACATTCCCATCACATTCGCAATATTATTGGCCCCCAGACTGTAAGCACCGAAAGCACCCACCACGATCAACCCAATCCGGGTCCAGGCATCCATCTGAAGCATGTGGATTTTGGCATTCCCAAGAAACCTTTTGGCAAGCAGGTAGAGGATTATAGCAAATATTCCAGCCAGTATAGGTGAAAATATCCAGGTACCGACAATTTCGGCCAACGCGGTCAGGTCGGTTGGTGAGCCGGTGAAAAAGTTCCAGCCTAATATCGCTCCAACAACAGCTTGTGAAGTAGAAACCGGAAGCTTGGCCCTGGTCATGAGCGTAACCGTTATACCAGCCGTCAAAGCGACAGTAAATGATCCGGCCAACGCATTTACAGCACCAAGTTGTCCCAGTGTCTCCGTAGCTCCGGCACCACTTATCACAGCACCAAGAATCACAAATATCGTAGATACCAGCGCTGCCGTTTTAAAACGGACCATGCGGGTACCAACAGCCGTACCGAATATATTGGCACCATCGTTGGCCCCCAAAGACCATCCCAAAAACAAACCACTTATCAGATAAATCAGCTCCATTAATTAAAACTCCAAATCAGATGTAGCGTTTAATCGCAGCAATTGCAAGACGATCGCAGACATCTTCTGCTTCATCAGCAATCTGCTCGATGTTGTGAGCAAAATACCGGAGGTGCATTTTATGACTTAATCGCAAGTTGGTTCGCTGAAAAAGATCCCTTTTGTATTTCTCTGCAATACGATTGGTTTCTTCCCGGGCAAATTGCACCTGTTTGATATTGTCCCTTACTGCTGACAGATCCCTGAAATACGCTCTGATCGCTTTCACCATATTTTCGGATGCAAGAATCGCATTTTCGGCCAGGTCATAGTGTAATTCATTCAAATCCTCCAGTGTTTCCGGTATCTCAACTGAAAACTCCAACAAGGTATCGGTAATAATATTCAGTACGGCATCGGCATGTTCCATCAAACCCAGCACATCACCCCGAAACTCCGGTATAAGTGTTCTTAAATAGAGTTTCGTCTCCACATTCCGACGCAACGAATCAGCTTTTTTTTCCAGTGACCTGAGTTCATTTAACCGATCTTCAAACTCCTCCTTTCGATCATAGAGATAGAAATGCACCCCTTTTTTGAAAAGCAATCCCCCCTCAATGATCATATCGAGGAATTCGTCAATCTCACCTTCGATCTGTTTGTGTTTAGTAAAAAGCTGAGCCATAATAGTTGCCGTATATTAAATTGGTTATAAAAGTACCCCGATCAAAAAATGCCGAACACCCCGTCAGGAGTGATTCCAAGCCAGCGATACCAGGTCTCACCCAAAAGAATATTCAGGAAGTAGCCAATAACCATCAGGGTGAATCCAAACTTGAATGCATCTTTCAGGTCATAGCGGTCCGTTTCATAGAGCAAAGCCGCGGGTTTACTGTTGAAATAGAGTACCCAGACATATTCGATCATAAAAGCCGTAGGTAGTGCCAGGCTAACCACACTGAAATCAAAGCGCTGAGCCACCCCTATGGCAATGGGAATAAACAGCATGGTTCGCATGGTTTTGGACTGGAAAACCAGCGCGCTGAAACACATCACACCGGTCATCAGCATGTAAATCACCCAAAAGTCGGTTTCTTGTGCAATACCAAGTCCGTCAAAAAAAGCATTTACACTCAAAGACGGGAGATCGGTCTGGTTGAAACCGGCACCCAACGTATAAGCTCCGGCCGAGAAAAGCATCAGGTGCCAGGGAATATCCACGTCGTTCCAGGTCACAATTCCATACCTGGGTAGTAGCGCGACAATAGCACCTACGAATGCAATCGCAGTTGCACTGACACCGTGAAGACGATCTGTTGCCCATAGCCCAAGAATTGCCAAAAAGATCACAATGGTTTTGATCTCCTGGTAATCAATTTTCCCCAGTTTATCATACTCCTTTTGCAGGCGCTCCATTCCACCGCTGATCTGGGGAACCTGCTCATCCGGAGTGAGTGGAAAGAATATCTTCATGGCCACGATATAGCCAATAAACATCATACCGACCATGGTGGGAAACATGGCGAACATCCAATCAGCGAAATAGATATTGCCGTCGATCGCCCCGCTGATCAATGCCGCGGCCAGCAAGTTGGCACCAGATCCCGTCACAAATGCCCCTGCACCCAGATTTATATTCAAAAGGTTTTGAAGGACAATACTGCGGCCGAAGTTGTTTTTCTTACCACCGCCATCCGCCCCGTAAACAGACGCGATTACCATGAAAATCGGCAGTAAAATGGCAGCCTTGGCCGTTGTGGCCGAAATGAAAGCCGACAACACCGTATTGATAACAATGAAACTTATGAAGATCATGCTGGCATTTTTACCAAACTTCAGTATAAACCACAGGGCAAAACGCTTCGCAACTCCTGTCGCCACCAACATACTGGCCAGGACAAAAGACATGATATTCAACCACATAACCGGATGCCCCAACTGGGCATAAGCCTCTCTCTCGGGCAAAACCCCCGTGAGCACCAATGAAATAATCAATATTAATGATACCTGATAATTGGGTATGGTGGCTGTTATCCACAGTATGATGGCTGCCAGAAAGATACCCAACATAAAATGATTACTGCGACTGAATTCATCATCACCAATTTCCGCATATAACTCTGCCGCTTGCTCGGATTGTATTTCGACATCCCCAAAAGTCTGGAGATACGGAACTTCTATAAAAAAGCCGAAAGCAATAAAAGTGATGATCGCAAGCGGAGCGCCAATGGCAGCCATCCATGCTTCCACCTTTGATTTCTTTCGATTAGGCAGCTTTTCAATCGAATAATTATGCATATCAAGTGGGTCATACGAATTTCCGTCCTGATCCACTTTTATATGCTGTTTCTTTTCTTCCGTCATATCCTATACGTTTTTAATCTCTTGTATCAATCGCCTTCCAATGTCCAACTCTTCATTTGGTCTAAAATGCAGGCACTAAAACCCTGCCTATTCCAGGGTTAAAGAGCCTGCATTCTACCGCACTCCACCATTGCGCCAATTACCAATTTTTATATGGGTTCTTCATCAACATGGAATTGTAATAGCGCTTGTCTCCGGTGACTTCCTCACCCAGCCATACCGGTTTTTCAAACTCCTGATCAGGCGCATCCAACTCCACCTCAGCGACAACCAAACCTTCATTATCCCCATAGAACTCATCCACTTCCCAAGTGTGATCCCCCTGTTTCACAAGGTATCGGGTCTTATCGATCACGCCGGGTTCACATATTTCCAGCAACTCCTGCACTTCTCCGGGCGGTATTTCTTTCTCCCACTCGTAACGAGTTGACCCCGAATCATCTCCTATTCCTTTGATCGTGATAAAACCCTTATCTCCTTTTACACGAACCCGTACCGTCCGCTCCGGGACCGAAGACAAATAACCTTGTGTAATGCGGGTCTGCTTAAAGGCATCTTTCTTATAATCGCCTTCCACCAAAAACTTGCGTTCTGTTTCCTGAGCCATAAATACTCCTTATTTTTTTAAGATTCGTTAGCGAGCGGCTTATTGATCATTCCGGTAACCCGTTTGATCGCCTGCAGGTAATTAATGTTTTCGTTTCCGTCCAGACCGACATCTGAAATTGTTTTCTTTATGTCTTCGATCTCTGTAGACTCGGAGTTTATTGTTGCCACCCTGGCTCCGTTGATCAGCACATAACCGTACTCGCAGATAGTATCATTGACCATGTAACCAAACCGCTGCTTTTGTACACGCGCGGATTCCAGCTCCGGATGAGCATCAATCATCGCCAGAAATTCTTCAAGGCTGTACTCTTCCTTGGTCAATTCATCCATTTCCACCTGAAATGCCGGTATCACTTCCTGCGTCAAAACCTCTTTTTTCATGGGAAACTCCCCCTTCATCAGCGGATTCCACTGCTCTAACCCATCCACAGTCTTGACAAATGTCTTGATGTCCATTTTACCATCACGAATTTTCGTGTTGTTGATATCATTCGTTCTGGACAAAATGTATATCTCATCGGAATGACGCTCCCATACCTTCTCCGGCACCGGTACAGATAGTCGGGACATGCGATAATGCGCATTATCGAACTGCTGACCAAAGGTGCGGAATTCAAATCTTGGTTTGGAGGCTTCTCCGATATTTAGCTGTTCTTTGCTCATAACATTTCACTTTTTATGGATTCTTTATGCTTATTTTTGCAATTATGGATTTGTTTTAATCTTGCAAAGCGCTTTTACAAATAGTATGCCATAATCCCAAAACCCTCTTTAAACACCCCAAAACCACAATCTGCCTGATTCCTTAGCTTTTAATGGCTTTCAGCAGCCACCTACCGGCTATTTATCGCCACATAAATGGCTTTTCCCCGCCACTCCTCTTGCAATTCTCCCCCGATTTCAATAAATACCCCTCTAAACCGGGCTCGTCAAATAAGGAACAGTTTTTGTTGTGAACAGAATACCATACGACATCCATCCAGATATAAGGCAAACGGAATGATCAAAAAGAGGTTGTTATTCGTACTATCCCTGCTTGTTTTCATACTCACCACGGCTACCATCTTGTTGCATCAGGTGATCCTGGATATCAGCAAGCCCCATCCCGTTTCCACTCATACGATTACCAACCAAACTGAAATACCCCTTGATACGGTTCAAATTGGTGTAATATCCCGCTTCCCCACCAATATACTTTATCAGGGCTATCAACCTTTGATGGATTTTCTATCCGACCAAACCGATTATTATTTTGAACTGGTCGTCAGCCGCTCCTACGGTGAAACGGTACAACAACTTGCCGGATCGGAAGTTGATGCTGCCTTCTTAGGCACATATATCTATCTCATTTCACGCGAAGAATATGACCTGGAACCTATCTTAAAACCTTTGAATGAAGAAGGAAGCCCTTTCTTCCATTCTGTAATCATCACCCGTGATGATTCGGAAATCCACTCAATCGAAGATCTCAAAGGGAAACGCCTGGCTCTTCCCTCCCAACTCTCATACTCCGGAAACTGGCTCACAGAACATGATTTTTCCGGGTTTGACTTTGCTTTGGACGAACTGGCGCACATGGCTTATTTTCAACATCATCACAACGTCGTGTACGAGGTGATGCGTAACAACTTTGATGCCGGGACCGTTAAGGACCGCGTGGCTGATGAATTTTCAGAACGGGGAGTACGAGTCATCTACAAATCGGAACCGATTCCCGGTTCTCCAATTGTAGTACGCAGGAATCACAATCATGAAATATCCGAGGCTATTCGCTCGGCACTGCTCCGAATCAATCCCGATGATCCGGAATTTTCTGATGCTATTGATCAATGGGACCCCGAGTTTGCCTATGGTTTCTCCAGAGCAGATGCTTCTGACTATGATCACATCCGTATCGAAAACGCAAACCGGCAGTTGCCATGAAAAAAATATTGAGCTTTTTTCAGCAATGGTATCGCTCCAGTATCAAGCTTCGGATTTTGTCCGTCACAGGATTGATAGTTTCACTGCTCATGATCATCATTTCAATCGGCATACTGATGCAATGGAGGAGCCTTATCATTGACCAACAGGAAGCCAATTCCAAAGCCGTTGCGAATGCCCTCAGTATTCCAGTTATAGAGGCCTTCATCTATGCTGAGCAGGAAGACATTGCCAGTACAGACCTGCTTGAAAGTCACATACAAAACTTTCTGGATAATGTCGATAACATTCACTACATCTCTATACAAGATACCGATCAGCGAATCATTGCTCACAGTGATCTTAGTCGCTATGACGAATTGATAACCGACCCGGATATTTTAGCGGTATTGAACCAATATGAAGTCACTACTTCCATTTTCAAGGATGAAGAGCACGGTTGGGTATTAGAAACATTACAACCTTTGAGAATCGGAGAAAAAAAATGGGGAAGCCTTCTCTTAGGCTTGGAAGCCGATTCAACTCGTGAAAAAGTCAGCAAAGCCTTTTTCCAACTACTGTTCTTAACCGTGGCCGCATTGCTGGTAACACTTGTGTTGATTTATTACTTCATTGACCGAATCATGGCATCGCTGCGTGATTTGGTGGTAGAAGTGGACAAGATCGATCTGAATTCTAGCGAACCTATAACAATCAGCAGTGATCACGATGAAATCGGATTCCTTGTGAAACATTTTGATATGCTTAAAAAACGACTTACCCACTCTCGCAAGGAGTTGGCTGATGCGCAATACCAGGTCTATCAGGCTGAAAAACTCGCTTCCATAGGACGACTGGCATCCGGAGTGGCCCATGAAGTCAATAACCCACTCAATGGTATGCGATTCTGCGTTTACGGTATACAAAAAGACCCGGAAAATAAACAGCAGACAAAAGAATATCTGACGCTGATCAATGAAGGATTAACTCAGATTGAATCAGTGGTGACCAAGCTTCTGGGTTACTCACGTCAGCGTCCCACTACTCCCGAACCGGTTGACCTGAACCGGCAACTTAAAAATGTTCTCGACCTTCTGGATTATCGTATAAAGGAAAAAAATATACAGGTCAGTATTCAAAACAACTCTGAACTGGGAGTAATTTTTGCCGATCCCAATCTGGTGCAGGAAATGTTAATGAACTTGCTACTGAACAGCCTGGATGCTGTTGACGATAATGGCAGCATCTCTATCACAATCGGGAAAAAAGATAAGGAGAATCTATTCATATCCATTTATGATAATGGAACCGGTATTTCCGAAGATGAACAAAAGATAATTTTTGAACCGTTTTACTCGACGAAGGAAACCGGCAAAGGAACCGGACTAGGACTTTCTGTCACACTTGGAATTGTGGAATCTCATAATGGATCCATCTCCATTAACAGTGAATTAGGAACCTATACCGAATTTATCATTACCCTGCCAATAGAAAATCATTATGAAAGTATTGATCGTTGAAGATGAAAAGATTACCCGCATCACACTCGCAAATCTGCTTGAAAAAGAAAATTATGAAGTAGAAAGTGTTGATGACGGAAATAAAGGATTGTCAACGCTGAAGAAGAACAGATACGATGTGGTCGTAACTGACCTGCGTCTGCCCGGGAGTAGTGGTATTGAAATCCTGAAAGAAGCAAAAGCGATATATCCGGCCTGCGAGGTTATTGTCATCACAGCCTACGCCTCTGTTGAAACGGCTGTGTCTGCTTTGAAACAAGGAGCTTACGACTACATCACCAAACCCCTGACACCGGAGAAGTTCCTGAGCCTGATGAAAAATATCTATCAATACCATCAGGTCCGCATAGAAAACAAGACACTCAAAAACAGACTAAAACAAGTTGAAGATGAATCGATTGTAGGAAGCTCTCAACCCATGCGCCAATTGATGGATACCATCAAAAATGTAGCATCGCACGATTACACGGTGCTGATTCAGGGTGAGAGTGGAACAGGCAAAGAGATGGTTGCGAAAGCACTTCATGAGCACAGTAACAGAAACAATAACCCGTTTATCGCAATCAATTGTGCCACAATACCGGAAACATTGGTGGAAAGCGAACTATTCGGACATGAAAAGGGATCTTTTTCGGGAGCTATCAAACAGCATAACGGGTATTTTGAACGAGCCGATCAAGGCACAATTTTCATCGATGACATTGACGACCTGCCCATGAACATCCAGGTCAAGTTGCTTCGGGTTTTACAGGAGCGGCAATTTGTCAGGGTAGGCGGCTTCGAAACCATATCAGTGGACGTCAGAGTAATCTGTGCAACCAAAGTCAATCTCCAGGAACAAGTCCAAAAAAATGAGTTCCGGGAAGATCTTTATTACCGGTTGCACATCATCCCATTACATATACCACCTCTGCGTGAGCGTAAGGAGGATATACCTAAACTGGTTAACCACTTCTTAAGAAAGCACGATGCTCCCGAAATGCTTGAAAACCTGAATCACTCGTTTTACGACGACCTTCTGGAATACGACTGGCCTGGAAATGTCCGGGAGCTGGAAAACGCCATTGAACGTATTATTGCAACCAGGGATCCCGAATTAGTCAGAAACCTGAATAACCCCCATTCAAATCAGATAAAAAACGACCATAACACCGATGATTTCGAATCAAACAGCAAGTATCCCGCATTCGACCGTTACATCTCTGAAAAAGAACAGGAAATCATAGAATGGGCACTTTCTCAAACAGAGAGCAACATTTCACGTGCTGCAAAACTCCTTGAAATACCCAGAGGAACGCTGCGAAGTAAATTAAAAAAGCTGGAAAAACACGAACCGGATTCTTAACTGCTCATCGGCGAGTAGCTACCATCAGTTGCCGCGGACTGCCGTTTTCATCGTAAGTTCCGCCTTCATAATTCCCGTAAAAACGGTGATTCGTGAGTCCCATTTTCCTGAACTTGTCGCGAAACCAATTGGACTCATATAGCTTTACCCGCTCCTGATAACGCTTATCACCATCTTCTCCCCTGCCTGTGAACAGAATTGACTTAACTATCATGTCCCCTTCCACAAACCGTTCAATGTTGCAAGCAAATGATCCTACTTTTCGCTGCTCCTCCGGGACCAGGTTAGCGCGTATAAACCCCGGGTTGAGGTAATCCATGACCAGGACCCCGTGCGGACCGAGATTTGCAACCATATTTTCAAGTACCATCTCATTTTCGCGGTCATCATCAAAATAGCCAAAACTGGTAAAAAGATTACAAACCAATTCAAATGGACCGTTGGTGTAGGTTCGCATGTCACCGGTTTGAAAGGTGATGTTTGTAATACCCTGATTGAATGCTTTTTCCCGCGCTTTAATGATCGCTTTGGGTGAAAGGTCCACACCGGTAACCCGGTACCCCTTGTCGGCAAGATACAGCGAATGCCGCCCCCTTCCACAACCCATATCCAGGACCCGGGGATATTCAAATGGTGGGAAATGCTCCGTAATCCAATCAACCAGCCTGGCTGCTTCTTCATCATCCCTTTCCGCATATATCTGCTCATAAAGCGGACTATCAAACCATGTCTCAAACCAAGCTTCAGAAGTCATTTTCTTTCGTTATTTTTAATGCCGAAATCCATAAGCAAAAACCAGATCGGCAGTATAATTGGCATACAATCTGCATAGCTTAAAACCAAACCTGCGAAGTCAGGGCCACAAATATAGGC
>CAYMBG010000009.1:0-13867 GCA_964388615.1 uncultured Chitinophagales bacterium
GTCAGGCAGAGCCATTGAGTGTGACTAAGAGCGTGCGGCTTCCTGCGCGGTTCCGATGTTCGCAGAGCGTGATACCCTGCCAGGTTCCCAGTGCAAAACGTCCGTTGGAGACCGGTATGGTAAGTGAACTTCCCAGGATGGAGGCTTTGATGTGGGAGGTCATATCATCCGGGCCTTCCATTGTGTGCTGATAGAGAGATGTATCCTCTGGAACCGATCGGTTAAAGTAGGTTTCCAGGTCATCGCGGACTGTAGGGTCAGCATTTTCGTTCAGTGTGAGTGAAGCGCTTGTGTGCATAATGTGCACATGAGCCAAGCCCACCCGGAGGTCTCGAAGTTTTTCGAGTTGCGAGCTGATTTCATCGGTTATCAGGTGAAAGCCGCGTGACCGGGACCGGAGTTGAATTTTTTGTTGATGCCAGATATTGGACATGGTTGAAAGGTTGGTTTTGTAGGGCCCGCTTCAGCAGTTAGCGGGTTCATGTAATCAAATAAAGTCAGGTTCGGCTGGACAGCCAAGGGGGTATTACTTGCTTACTAACCAAAAAGTCCGATGACATTTCCACCGTCATGACTCAGGGTTTGTCCTGTCATATAGGATGAATGTTCGGAGAGCATCCAGGCTGCCAGTTTGCCCAGTTCTTCTGCCGTGCCGAAACGGCCTGCAGGGATGCCTGATTCCATGGCTTTTTTTGCTTCCTCGTAGGTCTCCCCGGTTTGTTCGGTCCGGTAAGAGATGACGCGTTCGATCGCGGGGGTGTCATGGGGTCCCGGAGCAAGGATATTGACAGTAACCCCTTTTGACGCCAGATCATGGGAGAGGGATTTGGCAAAACCTGTTATTCCTGCACGCATACTGTTGCTAAGGGCCAGTGCGGGAATAGGCTGTTTGACGGATTGGCTTTCGACAAACAATATGCGTCCATATCCGGTTTTGACAAACCGGGGCAGCAGACGCAGGACGAGATCGGCTTTCCAGCGGAAAACGAGCTGGTAAGCCTCATCCCAGTCGGAAATAAGGGTATCGGAGGCGGTTTTAGCTGGCGGACCACCGGCATTGAGGACCAACCCGTGCAAAGGTTTGTCGGAAGTATTTTCTACAATTCGATCCAGGGTCTGCGTCTGCTGAAGATCTCCCTGTATGGGGATAAACTGTGATGGCCAGTGATGGTGCAGACGTGCCAGTGGGTCCTGGCGACGAGCGATCCCGGTCACTTTTGCTCCTTCTCCGCATAGGGTTTCGGTGATCGCTTTACCGAAGCCGGAACTGCATCCGGTCACGATAAAATGTTGATTGGATAAGTTCATATTCATAAGCTATTTGTATTCTTGGCAGATTTGTTTTGACACCTAACCCATTTGTGATTCGCCGGCTCTGTTGAGAGGCGAATCCATGTTCCGGAAAGTTTGCTCCTGGTACTGCCACATGACCAATGCAGGCATTACCATGAAAAGAATACGATGGACGATTTCGGGTGCTATCACATAGACCAGTCCGAATTGCAACAGGAACCAGATGGATAGTGTTCCGGTAACACGATTCCACCCGGTAACATAGATACGATAAACGAAAAAGGGAAGAGTGAGAGCGAATGAGCGCCAAAAAGCACCTGGAAATGAGGTTTCCCGCTCGGCGAATTGCTCTTGTACGGATGTCAACCACTCCCCGGACTGGAAAACAAGGTGGCTCTCCGGGATGGTGCTTACCAGGGGTACGGCAAGATAAAGTAGTCCGGCTGTTCCCATGGCCATGTAGCCTGGAAGCCACGACGTTCCGCGAAGCCGGTCAATGAGCGGCAGTAGTAAAATGACAAGGAACATCCACTCCGACACCCAGACACCGAGAACAGCAGCCGGTAATAGGATAGCCAGCTGTTGACGCAGAATCCCCACCAATGCCATTCCGTAGAAGCAGAACATCAGGGCATCCGGGACCGGCAGAAAAATTCCCTGCCAGAAGGCCGGAAGGGTGAGGAGCAAGAAAGTGGGAAGGGCGACTTCCAGGGAATTATTGGCTGAATCCTTGAGCGACAAATAATACATCCAGCCAAAACCAGTCAGCAAATAGATAAAATTGAGCGAACCGGTAAGCAGACCGAGGCTTTCCATACCTGAAAGACCAAATAAACCGGCTATGCTACCACTGATGAGCGGCATCAAAAATCGAAATGATATAACTTCGCTGTTGAAGAAATGAAATGACTCGGCGAGGGCTATATAGGCGTACATGTCACCATAAAGCCCTTCGACCGTTATCCGCTCTTCGGCAAGTAGTACAAAATGGGCTATCATGACCACAGAACATGCCGAAGCCAGTACCGGCAGAGCGATATACAATGTCATGGAAAATCGGGTTGCTTTCATATGCCGGCGCAGCGTGTTTTCAGCAGGTATGCAAAGCGAACGGGAGCAATGTTCTTATGCTACATGTATGGGAATGGTCCCTGGCAATGTCAGGTTATGGCTGTAGGGCACAACCATGAAAAAATCAAAGCAGTTCCTTGACGGTCTCACCGATGACAGCGGGGCTTTCACTGACAGTGATACCGGCTGCCTTCAGTGCGGATATTTTATCATCTGCAGTACCCTTGCCCCCCGAAACAATAGCTCCGGCGTGACCCATGCGGCGGCCGGGAGGGGCGGTACGACCGGCTATAAAAGCGACAACCGGTTTACGGACATGATCGCGTATCCATTCGGCGGCATCCTCTTCGTCTGTACCTCCGATCTCCCCGATCAGCACGATGGCATCGGTGTCGGGATCTTCGTTGAATAAGGCGACAGCGTCGCGGTGCTTGGTTCCGATGACAGGGTCACCACCAATGCCTATGGCGGTACTCTGACCAAGGCCGGCTTTGGTCAGCTGATCCACGGCTTCGTAAGTCAATGTGCCGGAGCGCGATATCACTCCCACACGTCCCGGGGTGAAAACATTGCCTGGCATGATGCCGACTTTTGCCTCTTCGGGGGTAATGATGCCGGGGCAGTTGGGGCCGATCAGTACGGCATCATGGCGACGCACAATTTCCCTGGCGGCAATCATGTCCTTGACAGGTATGCCTTCACTGATGCATACTATTGTTTTAATACCGGCAAATACAGCTTCGGATATGGCGTCCGCGGCAAAAGCGGGGGGCACAAATATGATCGAAGTATTGGCATTTTCCGCTTCAACGGCATCGGCTACGGTATTGAAAACAGGTCGTTCGAGATGTTTCGTACCACCTTTGCCCGGAGTTACACCACCGATGACAGGGGTCCCGTAAGCGATCATCTGCTCGGTGTGGAAGGTGCCTTCTTTGCCGGTAAAACCCTGGACCACAAGTCTTGTCTCTTTTCCAACTAATACGCTCATGCCGTTACATAATTTTTAGATTGACAATGAAGAAGACCGGCTGGATGTTCCTGTTTTCTTCCGGTTTCAGCTGACCGGAATATACCATGCCTTACATTCAGTTGCCAATTCCTAAAGGAGGACTTTTACCTGGTTTTCACTACCGGCGGGTTGAGGGGAAATCCTGTTGCCATCTATTTTCGTACCGTTCAGGTGGATTTCCGCGGGCCCCTTCATCGCGTTATTCGGATTGCTGACGGTAATGTTGTACAAGGCACCCCGAAATCGTCTTTGCACAGAAAAGCCATCCCAGTCAGCTGGAATGCAAGGGTCGATCAACAGGCCGTCAAAAACGGGACGAATGCCAAGGATGTATTGTGTGATGGCGACATAGTTCCATGCAGCGGTGCCGGTAAGCCATGAGTTTTTGGCTTCTCCGTGACGCGGGGCATCTTTTCCGGCAATCATTTGCGAATAAACGTATGGTTCGGTTCGATGCAGGTCACTGATCTCTTCAAGAAAAGCAGGAGCAATACGCGTGTAATAATCGTAGGCCTTGTCACCTCGTCCAAGCATGGTTTCACCGATCATCACCCAGGGATTGTTATGACAGAAGATGCCTGCATTTTCTTTGTAACCTTCAGGGTAGGAGCTGATCTCGCCCAGATTCAGGTAGTATTTGCTGAAAGCAGGTTGTTGAAGGACAATACCATATTTGGTTGCCAGATTTTTCTCAACCGCATCGAGGGCACGACGTGGCATCTCGGCATCCATGCCAATACCCGCCATCGAACAAAAGCCCTGGGTTTCAATAAATATTTTTCCTTCTTTGTTTTCGTTACTGCCGACTTTATCTCCGAAATCATCATAGGCGCGCAGGTACCAATCACCGTCCCAGCCATGATTTTGTACGACCTGATCCATAGCGGATATCGCTTCATCCACCCGGCCGGCGTCGTTTTCGCGACCGGATCTTTTCGCCAGTTCCACGTAGTCCCGTCCATAGTAAATGAAAAGCGCCGCAATGAGGATGCTTTCGGCGGTGCGACCGTCTTTGGAATCAGCTGTCTGAAAAGATTCATCCGGATTGGTACTGAAGCTGTTCAGGTTCAGGCAATCATTCCAGTCGGCCCGGCCGATCAACGGCAGGCCGTGCGGACCGCGATTTCCAAGTACGAAATCAATGGATCGGGTGAGATGATCAAACAGGGTGCCGGTGTTTTCCGGGTCGTTTTCAAAGGGGACGATCTCTTCCAGGATGCTCCAGTCATTGGTTTCCTTGATATAGGCCGAAACACTGGCGATCAGCCAGACCGGGTCGTCGTTGAAATCACCTCCGATGGCATCATTGCCCCGCTTGGTGAGTGGCTGATACTGGTGATAGCAGCTTCCATCGCTAAGTTGGGTTGCTGCAACATCCAGGATTCGCTGCTTTGCCCGTTCGGGGATCAGATGGACAAACCCCAAAAGATCCTGGTTGGTATCGCGGAAACCCAGTCCTCGACCAATGCCCGTTTCATAATAGCTGGCACTACGGCCAAAGTTATAGGTCACCATGCACTGATACTGATTCCAGATGTTGACCATACGTTCCAGCCGGTCATCGTGATGGCTGAGTTGAAAACCGGAAAGCAGCGTGTCCCAATATTTGCATAGCTCATCCCAGGCGTTTTCGGCCTGCTCGGGTGAATTGTACTGTGCAATCAATTTTTCCGCCCTGCTCGTGTTGATTCGGCCGGGAGCAATCCATTTTTCTTCAGGAGGATTTTCAATATAACCCAGCGTGAAAACCAGTTGCGTTGTTTCACCGGGTTCAATGGAAAGCCGGTGGAAATGGCTGGCGACAGGTGACCAGCCGTCGGCAACAGAGTTGCGGGGGGCGTTTTCGAGCACAGTTTGGGGATCCCGAAATCCATTGTACATACCAAAAAAGGCTTCCCGGTCCGAGTCGTATCCTTCCGGGATGCGGCTGCTATGGTAAAATGCCAGATGATTGCGCCGTTCGCGGTATTCGGTCTTGTGATAGATGGTGCCATCATGAATTTCCACCTCTCCAATGGACAGGTTGCGCTGCAAATTGTTCATGTCATCGTGAGCGTTCCAAAGACACCATTCAAGAAACGATACAAGAGAAATCTCTTTACGGACACTGCTGTTGTTGGTCAGCGTAAGTAACTGAACCTCACAGTCGGCATTGACCGGGACAAAAGAGAGCTGGGTGCAGGCGAGCCCGTCTTTGGCTCCGTAAATTGAGGTATAACTCAGGCCATGGCGGCATTCATACTCGTCAAGTTCGGTTTGGGCAGGTTTCCATCCGGGTGACCATATCGTTCCAGCGTCATTGATATAAAAATATTTTCCGCCACTGTCCATAGGCAGATTGTTGTAACGATATCGACTGATGCGGCGGTAGAGCGGATCTTTGTAGAATGAGTATCCCCCCGATGTATGGGATATCAGGCTGAAGAACTGCTGAGTCCCCAGAAAGTTAATCCACGGTAACGGAGTCTTTGGGTCGGTAATGACATATTCTCTTTTTTTATCGTCAAAGTATCCAAATTTCATGCTTTTTTTTTCCTCAAAAGATGTTTATAGCGGTTAATATGGCCGGAACGGTGATAATGATGCGTTAGGTCGTTTGGCGTAAATAAATAATAATCAGCTGTATAGGTGTGTGGGTGTTCTCGGATGCCAGTACTACTAACAATAATCAATTTGATTTAATAATTAAAGTGCCAAGTAAAATAATTTAAAGCGGGGTGGTTGTACAGCGAAAGCAGCGAAGAAGGCGCGCGCACAATTTCCATTTCATCCAGGGCGTTCATCGGCGTGATCGAAAAGTTGAATAGGAGCTTGAATAGGAGTGGTTAAAGGCGCAATTTAGGTTTATGATTCCAGATGAGAAAATAGAAGAGGTGCGTCATGCTTCCGACATCATTGATGTGGTCTCTGATCATGTTTCGTTACGTCGATCGGGCAGCAATTTCACCGGTTTGTGTCCCTTTCACAACGAAAAAACACCTTCATTCAGTGTTTCTCCGAAACTGGGAATCTATAAATGTTTTGGTTGCGGAGAGGGCGGCGATGTCTTCAATTTTGTAATGAAAATGGATGGGGTGGGATTCGAGGAGGCGGTCCGCACGCTGGCCGAGCGTTGCCATATCACCATACCGGAAAAGCAGGAGGAATCCTACGATCCCCGGCAGCATTTGAAAGACGGTATCTATCATGCCTTGCGTTTTGCAGGTAACTTTTTTTATCAGACTTTGGCCGAATCCGATGAAGCAGCAAAAGCCCGCGAGTATTTAACAAAGAGGGGATATCCCTGGAAAATTGTCCGAAAGTACGGTTTGGGATATGCACCGGACCGGTTCGATGGTCTTTTAAAAGCCGCGGAAAAGGCAGGCATCAACGAGGAGTATCTTCTTGAATCGGGGCTTGTAAAAAGTCGCGAACAGGGTCAGGGTGTATATGATACATTTCGCGGCCGTCTGATGTTCCCCATTTTCAATCCCAGCGGTAAGGTCATCGCATTTGGTGGACGCACACTATCCGAGAGCAAAAAAGTCCCGAAATATATCAATTCTCCTCAAACCCCGGTTTATGACAAAAGCGAAGTGCTGTATGGCATTCAGGTAGCCAAAAACGAAATTCGCAAAGCCGGTGAAGTGATCTTGGTAGAAGGTTATACCGATGTAGTCTCCATGCACCAGGCCGGTATTGGTAATGTGGTCTCTACCAGCGGCACCTCGCTGACCACCGGACAGACACGCGTAATGAAACGGTATGCGGATATCATTTTGATGATTTTTGATGCGGATGCGGCCGGTTTGAATGCTGCGGTCAGGGGCATATCGGTGGCTCTTGAGGCGGGGATGGGAGTGCGTATACTGACGCTCCCCGATGGCGAGGACCCCGATTCCTTTGTGCGTCAGTTTGGGGAGCAGGGGTTTACCAAATTCAGAAAGAAAGAGACACGAGATTTTCTGCGCTTTTTGGTAGATATGGCAAAAAAAGAGGGTCGATGGGATGATCCTTTGGACCGGAAAAAAGTTATTTCCGAAATTCTGGATGCCCTGGCCGCTGTGCCGGATGAGTTGTCGCGAGTGAATTACGTACAGGAATTAAGCGGAATCAGTCGTATTGGCGATCGCACATTGATGAAAGAACTGGAGGTTGTGCGATCCCGCAGAAAGAGCAAGGTCCGGGATCGTACAGGGCGATCTGGAACACAGAGCGGGGATATGACAGCTGGTCGTTCCGGTTATTCGACGAAACCGGGTCCGGGGAAAGGTGAAACTGGCCATCACGGGGGCCGTGAGCCGTTGCCTCCTCACCCGCGGGATACCGGAGGAGCGGATAATGATACCGGTGAACAGCATGAGGTAGTGAATAGCGGCGGAAGGTCAGGTGGAGCCAACCTCACCGGGAGGTCTTCAGGTCACTCTTCCGGCGCAGGAAGACCTGCGCGCCGGCCCGCATATGAAAAAGAGCTGATCCGGCTCATGCTCAATTTCGGGGAAAAGTTGATTGTGTTCATCGGAAGTTATTGCAATGAGCACCATTTTGAAGATCCGGAACTGCAGAAAATGTATATGGACATCGTGGATCGTTATCAACGGGGAGAACCCGTTTCCGTAGATGTGTACAGTCGCCGGGAACACCCGTTTCCGGAGTTGATTGGTGAAATTGTGATGGACCGTTATGAGGTCAGTAAAGTGGGTATGAAAAAACGGGGCGTCAACATCCAAAAAGATGCCAAACCCGTGAATACCGCCCGTGGTGCACTCAAGTCGTTGAAAATACGGTTTCTGGAACGGTATCTCGACAAGTTGCAGGAGGAGTTTCGAACAGCCGGTGAAGAAAAGAAGGCGGCAATACAGCGCGAGATAAGGCAATTTACGATTGAGCGAAACCGCTATTACAAAGAATCCCCTGAAGCGTTGTTTCCGGATTATGAGCATACGGATGAATAACCCGGCCAACAGCTAACAGACATTCGCTAATGTGCATCTTTTTGCCGGATAATCGTTACTTTTCAGGGCTCTGTTTGGGCTTGTCGGCGGATGAGCCTGTCATATAAATCAGAACTAAAAAACGTTACGGATGAAAGAATCAGAAACACTTGTTACCGCCCGAAGAGCAGCAGAAAAGGCGAGGGAGGTCATCACCTACTATGATCGTAATCGCTCAAAGCTCGAAATTGGCCTCAAAGGAAAAAATGATCTTATAACCAAAGCCGATCGTGCCGCTGAAGAGGAGATTATCCATGTGATCAATGAAGCTTATCCCGATGATGATATCCTTGCAGAAGAGTCGGCCAGTGACACCCGTCTTACAGACCGCCGAACCTGGATTATTGATCCTATCGATGGAACCACCAATTTTGCACACGGAGTACCCATATATTGCATCTCTATCGCCATGTGGGAAAACAAGCAGCCACAAACCGCGCTAATCCTGGAGGTAAACCGTGATGAATGGTTCACTGCCGAAGCCGGTAACGGGGCCCGGCTGAACGGCCGGCCCATTTCGGTTTCCAGTCACCAGAAGGCGGAAGAATCCCTGTTGGTTACCGGTTTTCCCTATCGGGAACTGGAGTTGGTGGATGCTTATCTGCAACTTTTTCGAACCTTCATGCATGAAACGCAGGGTGTGAGAAGGCCTGGAAGCGCTGCTTATGACCTTTGCCTGGTGGCAGCGGGCCGATGCGACGGTTTTTTTGAATATGGCTTGTCGGCCTGGGATGTGGCAGCAGGCAGCCTGATCATCCGGGAAGCCGGAGGGGTGGTCAATGACTGGTCCGAAAGTGATGACTGGCTGTTCGGCAAGAGAATCGCCGCCGGAAACCCGGATATTTACCGTTACATGATCTCCCGTATCCAGGAGGTCATCCCTGAAAAGTACTGGAAATCCGTGTGATTTTAATTGGTACCTGCCCGGGGCTTCTTGGCCGGGGGGGGGTACTACGATAACCGGTGAGGGGAGTATTGGATGCTGTACCGGATCCATTTAAAAAAAACCGGATCCATTTTAAAAAAAAATGTAAAATAGTGTGAACCCGGGGAGGGGTCGCACGTCTAACCCAATGAAAGCTGTCGTCCACGGCGAAGACGCGGTGACAGTATCACAGGAATTAGCGGATGTCGTCTTATCCATTGACAGAGCAGGAGCTGAACAGGTGTATACCGGATTTTTATCCGAAGATTTTTCGGATGGTTCGTGCTATGGTATATGGAAGCGGACTTGATGCCGAGGACATTACCCAGGACAGTTTTCTGAAACTTTACAGTAAGCGTCATCTTTACAATGGGAAAAGCAGTCTGTATACCTGGGCGTATCAAATTGCGAAAAATACGGTGTTTGATGCTCTCAGGAAACGGAAGATCCGGCAGCGTGTTCTCTGGTGGGAAGATTCGGAGACGGATCCGGAAACATTTCATGTATCCGAGGAAGGCGATGAGACATTGGACCGCCGTGAGCGTTGGCGCATGTTGTACAAGGCACTGGCCCGGTTGAGCGAGAAAGACCGGCTTATGATCACTATGCGAGACCTTCAGGGACTTTCGTATGATGAAATGGCGGAAATTGAAAATGTGGCGTCCGGTACGATCAAAAGCAGGATTTTTACGGCCAGGCAACGCCTGAAAAACGAATTGATACATCTTGGGTTTCATAACGCATTTAATACGGATAACGGTGACAAGAGCATCACCTCAAGTAAGGGAAAACAACAATGAAAAAAAAACGGTTATCTGAAGAATTGAAAAGGGAGCTGATGGATGCTCGTGATAGCTTGTTGGGTGAACAAGAGCTCGAGAAGCTCCGTGAAAAAACAGTGGCCCATGATCCCGGCTTATGGGAAGATTTTCTTTGGATGCGGGAGCACGGGCAGCCTGGCGGAGTGTTTGATGAATTATCCGCCATGAATCAAATGGGCCCGGATGAAGGAATGATTGCCCGGTTTCATGAACGTCGACAATCCGCAAAGAGTGAGGGACTCGACCTGGAGTCGCTGGTGTGGACCTGGTTTCGCCGATACGTATTGACAGCGGGACTTCTGGCCATGATGATTCTGGTTGGTTTTCACTGGGGAGAACCCGGCGTAACCGAAGCAAATGGTCAACAACAGCAGTTGGAGACATACCTTGGATGGGACCAGCAGGCGGAATGGACTCAGGAAGATTTCCCCGATCTGGATCATTGGATGTATGAAGATTTATGATGGCAGATTGACACAAAGTGGAATGGATAGCGATATTTTTAATATGGAGTAGCTGATATGAGCAAAAATCCGAAATTGACAATAGCACTGGCTTTTATCCTCACATTTTTGATAGGCGTAGGGGCCGGTTATTTGATGCGGGGTAGCTTGCAACCAATAACAGAGGATTACCAACTTAGTGAGGGGGCGGATAGATCGCCCGGTATCGTCGGCACAACCCCGGATGAGCACCATGGACGTCAAGGTTGGCGGCAGGATTCTGTTGAAAACGAAGGGGAAAGGCAGGGACAGGGCTCCGCAGGTCAAGCCGGCCGGGTTGACCGGGAAGAGCGAAGTTATGGTGACTCCGAGCGGAGGATTGAAGACCGGGAAGGCAGGCGTAGTGAGGAACGGGAGCTTGATGACCGGGAACGGCGTGGCCTGGATCGCGATAGCGAATCAAAATGGCAGAGTGACAGCGAGCGGGGGCGTCCGGATTATGAACGCTTTCGAAACCGGATCAAGCGAGATCTGAATTTGTCGGATGAAAAAGCGGACGAACTCTTCCATGTCATGGGAGAACATCGCGAAGCGATCCGCGGACAGATGAAGGAAAATCACCAGCGGGCCATGATGGTGATCCGTGAGATGAAGGAGGAGTTCGAGGAAGAGATCGCGGAGCTGTTAACGGAGGAGCAATGGCAAATTTGGCAGGAAAAATACAGTCCCCGGCAGGAGCATAGGAACCGCCGAAGCGACGGAAATTAGCAAAGGTAGGCGCCCTGTCCGGTCTTGGCCGTTGAGGCCGTGGGGATGATGTTTTTTTAACGCTGCGGTTGCGTCTCCAAAAGAACATCAAAGTTTTTCAGAGCTACGGGTCCGTTGTAATACAAAAACGGCTCTCCGAAGTCGACACCGATACGCTGGCCATAATCCCTGGCCCTGCCACGTAAAGCTTCAAAAAAGCGCGGACTGGACACATAGGTTTCCGGCTCTTCATCCGCATCTCCATCCGCCCCTTTCACATTGAATTGAGAGCCGAATGCCAGGATCGCTTTTTCTTTGAGATCAATCGTCGATGTAATATCGAATACGAAGGTCGGGGCGAAGGGCCAGTGTTGCATGAAATGCATAATGTGATGTGGCCGCCAGGGTTCCTGGGCAGTGCCGGACTCGTCAGAGGTTCGCAGCTTTGATAAACCGGAGTAGAAGAGGGCGTCCAGGGATAATTGTGCTGCATTACGATGGTCGGGGTGGCGATCTTCCGGAGCATTAATCAGACACACTTCCGGGCGCAAGGCGCGGACATGGCGGATAATCGTTTCCCGGTGCTCCGTGGTGTTTTCGAGTCCGCAATCCGGCAGGCCGGCATTGAGCCTGACCCTCATTCCGAGTATCCGAGCGGCTTCCTGCGCTTCCTCCAGGCGCTGCATTGGAGTGCCTCGCGTGCCCATTTCTCCTTGTGTCAGATCCAGAATACCGCATTTCTTTCCGGAGCGGGCAAGAGCGGCCAATGTTCCGGAACAACACAGTTCCACATCATCAGGATGAGCAGCAATGGCTAATACATCAAGTTTCATAGGTGCAATCCAAAATCAGATGGTTGGTTAAATATTCCTGTACAAAAAATGTTTTTTATTAGTCGAAGTTCCTTCTTGGCCGGAGGCAGGTTGTTCGTAATATCTGATCTTTTTTGAAACGAAAAAAAAAATCCTTCGTAGGACCGAAGATAAATAGACCGATCAATTAATTCATTACATGTTCCTCAGAAGCATTATAGAAGGGGTCCGGCTGTCGCTTTTTGCGATATGGAGTAATAAAACAAGATCCGCGCTAACCACGTTCGGTATTGTCATTGGTATTGTCATGGTAACCAGTATGGTTACGGTGATTGACGGCATCAACCGCTCCTTTGAGTCCAGTATGGCAATGCTGGGACAGGATGTTATTTTTGTACAGAAATGGCCCTGGGGCTTTGGAGGAGAGTACCGCTGGTGGGACTATGTCAACCGGCGGGAGATGGAGGTGGACTATGCGGAGAGGATTGCCGGGCAAAGTCGGACTGCCACTGCGGTTTCAGCCGAAGCATCACGCAGGGGATCGGTCACCTTCGAAGAAAATGTCGCCGAAGAGGTTGAAATCGACGGAGTCACGCCAAGTTACCTGTTTACTTCCGCGGTAGAAGTACAGGATGGACGTTTTTTTACGGAGGAGGAGAATCATGCGGCCCGGAATGTGACGGTTATTGGCTATGAGCTTGCCGATGCCCTCTTTGGCTGGCGGGATCCCATCGGCCGGCATGTCCGGATCGGGGGACAGCGATTTGAGGTTATCGGAGTGCTTGATCAGCAGGGGAATTTCATGGGGATGCAGAGCTTTGACAACATGGCCATTATTCCCATCAACAGTTTTCGGTATCTCTATGGTCTGCGTCGTGGTATTTCTATACGTGTGCAGTTTGAAGATGAACAATCCCTTCGCGACGGACAGTACGAGATTGAAGGGATCATGCGGCAAATACGGCGGCTGGGTCCGGCTGAGGAGAATGATTTCGCGATTAACAGGCTGGATATGTTTGAGGAACAATACAAGACTATGACAGGTGCCATTTACGGAGTGGGGATTTTCCTGACCGCACTTTCGCTTTTTGTCGGAGGGATCGGAGTGATGAATATCATGTTTGTTTCCGTCAAAGAGCGTACACGTGAAATCGGCATCCGGAAAGCGGTAGGTGCCCGGTACAGGGAAATACTGCTGCAGTTTATGGTGGAAGCCGTTGTTATTTGCGGCATTGGTGGCGTCATCGGGGTTGCTCTGTCGGGCCTGGTTGTCTATGTAATCAACCAGTATTTCGTTGCCCATCTTGGGATTAATACAGTCTTGCTGGCTTTTTTCATTACGACGCTGACCGGCCTTCTTTTCGGGTTCCTTCCCGCAAACCGGGCCGCCAAGTCGGATCCGATTGAATCGTTGCGCTATTCCTGAGGTATATTTATGTATATATGGCAAATCATGAAAATGGCATTTGGAGCTCTTGGGTCGAACAAAACCAGGGCTTCTCTGACTTTACTGGCCATTGTTGTGGGTGTATTTGCCGTGATTAGCGCTTCAACGGCGGTTCGCGTTATAGATAGCTATTTTCAGAACACCATGACCATGCTCGGTAGTGATGTGATTAATGTCACGACCCGGCCGGCGGTATTGGTCGGTACCGATCAGTCCTGGCGCTCACGCGAGCCGATAACTTTCCGGCAGTTTGAGCGGTTTCAGGAGCGGGCCGAAGTTGCCAGGGCTATATCGCCGACAGTAACATTCCGTAATACAAGGAT
>CAYMBG010000009.1:13967-21159 GCA_964388615.1 uncultured Chitinophagales bacterium
AATTTGACATTACAAATACGGGCACCGTCGGTCATGATGATCAATGAAACGGTGGATGAGGCTACAGGGCTGCTGAGAACCATACGCCAGGTTCCGCCGGGAACAGAAAACGATTTTGACATCGAAACCAACGAATCCCTGCGGGGACTGTTTGATGATTTTACAGGAATTCTCTATCTGTTTGGTTTCGTTGTGGGAGGAATTGCCTTGTTTGGAGCCGGTATCGGGGTAATGAACATCATGCTGGTGTCGGTTACCGAACGGACCCGCGAAATTGGTATCAGAAAGGCGGTGGGGGCGGACCGGAAAGCGGTGATTTACCAGTTTTTGATCGAAGCCGTAATTGTTTGTCAGCTTGGCGGACTTATTGGAATCTTTTTGGGTATCGTAGCTGGTAATATTCTGGTGATTGTTATGGAAACGACCTTCGTTTTACCTGTCTTTGCAATATTTGCAGGTATTATCGGCATGACTGCAATCGGGGTTATCTTCGGGGTTTATCCGGCATGGAAGGCCGCACGCCTGGATCCGATTGAAAGTCTAAGATTTGAGTAAGATGCTCATCGAGTATCTCTTAGAGATTTTGTGATTAATTCTGTATTTTGATTAATGGGCATATTGCAGGTAAACCAAATACAGAATTGTCATGCATCCATTGATCGATACCCTTGAGAAACTGGCACATAAGGCGCAACAAACCTGGGAAGATGAAGCTACCCAGCAAAAAGTACAAGATGTAAAAGAGAGATTATCCGAAGCAGTGCGCAAAAACCCGGTTGGCTCGGTGGGGATTGCACTTGTAGCCGGCTTTTTGTTTGGAAAGCTCACGCAAAAAGGGAAAAGAGAATGAGTCCATCCGAATATGAAACCCTGTTCCATAACCTGAAAAAACTCCCCGGAGAGTTCAAGGCCCTGCTGGAAAAACGTATTGAATTGTTTACGTTAGAGATGGGGGAACGGATCTCCGGTGTCATTACACATGCTATATACCGTATTACGGGAGTTGTGTTCCTGTCGCTCGGACTGATATTGATTCTTTTTGCAGCTTCAAATTTTGTAGGAGATCTGCTGGATAGCGAAGGCCTGGGTTTTGTTATTGTGGCCGCCCCGATGTTACTTTTGGGCTTCTTTCTGTTTATACGGCGTCCTCGTTCCATGGTCAACAAAACCAGAGACAAAATGCTGAATCAGTTTATGAAAGATCTCTCGGAACAGATGTCGCAGTTTGACAAAAACCAGGAAGATCAGGCAGGCAATGACCAGTCGCCAAATGAACCACAAGAAAAATAAGCGGATAGCGAAAGCTCCTGAAAGTCCAACTAACACTCGGTATGGAAAATAAACAATCGAAATCTGCGGATATCAAAGAGATCCGAGAGCGAAAGAAGGCTCTCCGAAGAGAGATGGGTGAAATCCAATCCGATATTGAATCATCACTCAATATTGTGAAAGGGAATTTTTCAGACAGGATCAGTCCCCGGTATTGGGTGAATCGGTATCCGTTGCAAATGGCAGGAACAGCTCTTTTCATCGGTTTTGTGATCGCTCGAAAAATCGGGCGCGGAAAGGGGATTGGAATTCTATCAGGAGGGATGTTTAGAGGCATCTTGTGACATGAACTGAAAAAAATGGCCACACAACGTGCCGTGCGCTATATGGTCAACAGGATCGAAGAGGCTATTGACGAGCGAACAAAAAAGGAATTATAACTTTTTTTGCAACCTGATCCGGATTTCATCGTCTAAGTATATCAGAGCAAATGATTCCTTCTGTTAGCAGTTATCAGGGAGGAATTTGGCTTACACATGCCCGGATCTCCAAACAATTAAAAAGGGTGCTCCCATTATTACAAGTAAACAGATGAATAATATCACTATGAAGTACTTCCCAGTCCTCCTGATTTTGTTCCTGATGCTGCTTCCCGTTACAAGCGAGGCGCAGGATGTTCGTACCATCACTTTAGATGAAGCGATTGAAATAGCACTTGACAATAATATTCAAATACGGCTTGACCAAAGTGAAGTCGACCGGGCGGAAAGTGATTATCGCCGGCAAATGGCAGATTTTTTGCCTGATTTGAATATGAATGTTGGTGGAAGCCGTCGCATTGGGCGGCAGTTTGACCAGTATGCCGGTCGTTTTGATGATTTTACCACCAACAACCTGAACGCCAGCCTCTCCGCGAGTGTCACTATTTTCGACGGATTCCAGAATATCAATGAGCTTAGAAGTGCCGGCCTGGCCCGGGAAAGTGCCGAGGAGCGTTACCAACGCACCCGCGAGAGCATTGTGTTTGACGCTGCTGCTCTTTTTCTGGATATGCTTCTGAGCCAGGAATTGTACGAAATCGAATTGGAGAATCTGGAAGCAAGCCGTAAACAGCTGGAACAGGTGGAGGCCCAGGTCGAGGTGGGGATGCGTCCCATAGTGGACCAGTACAGCCAGGAGTCCGTGGTGGCCAATAATGAACTGAGTGTTATACAGGCAGAAAACACCTTGCAACTGAACAAGTTGCGGCTTTCAAGGGTTTTGCAGCTTGACCCGCTTCAAGAGTATGATTTTATAGCACCCGAAATTCGTGAAAATGAGATGGTAGTGGAAGACTACAATCTGCGGGAGATGATCAATATCGCCCTGGACAACAGGCGCGATTATCGCGCTTCAGAACTGGAGCTGGAGCAAGCGCGGTACGCCATGCGTATTAGTAAGGCAGGGCGTCTTCCGGTACTTAGCGTGTCGGGCTCTCTTTCCTCCGCTTACAGTGACCAGGTTCGGGATCCTATACAGGGAACAACCATGCCGTTTCACGATCAGGTGTTTGATGCCAATATCAACAGAGCTTTTTCTTTCAATTTGAGTGTACCGATATTCAACCGCCTGCAAACAAGCAACCAGGTCCAGCAACGTAGGATTGATTACCGTAATGCCGAACTTCGACTTGAGGATTTGCAGCAGGAAGTTTTTCTGGAGCTTCAACAAGCCTACAACGATTACAGAGGATATGCCAAGGAGCTGGATGCGACCCAGTCGGCTCTTATAGCTGCCGAAAAAGCCTATGAGACCGAACAAGAGCGATACAATGTTGGTAGTGCAACACTTATTGAACTGACCAATGCCAATAATGAGTTTGTCCGGGCAAGTTCTAACCGGGTTCAGTCGATGTATCAGTTTATATTTCAGGAGAAAGTGCTCGACTACTTTTTGGGCCGCCTGACGGAGGATATGGAGATCGATGCTTTGGGGAGTTAGGAGATCTGATGGCAGGGGCCATGATTTTCCCGGATCCTGTATTTTTGTGTAACCTTCTACCCGGCATTTCGTAACAGAAGCAAGGTTCCCGGATTTTGTGAACGTGCAAAATTCTGTAAGCGAATCAACAGGGACAACATGAGAAAACAGTGTCAATCAATGTTGCCTAACCTGTATTCCGTATTTTCCATCTTTCAACAAGTTGCATTATGGCTACCAATACTCCTGGGAAAAAATCCAGAAAACGAACATGGCTGATCTTATCTGCTCTTGTGGCGACATTTGTGATCCTCATTGTTATAGGCAGAGCTGCCGGTTGGATCGGCGGGGATGCACCGGGACATCCTGTTGATGCGTCCACTGTAAGTGAGCGTACCATTACACGGATTGTTACAGCCACCGGACGTATACAGCCGGAGATCGAAGTGAAAATTGCTCCGGATGTTTCCGGGGAGATTGTAGAATTAAATATCCGGGAGGGCGACTTCGTCGAGGAGGGCGATCTGTTACTGCGAATCCGACCCGATATTATTCAGGCTCGTCTTGAAGAAACCAACGCAAGCCTTTTAAGCCAGAAGTCGCAAATGGAGCGAAGCCGTGCGGCGATGCTGCGCGCCAAAAACGAATATGAGCAGCAACGGGAGCTTTTCGAGCGTGGTATGGCTTCACAGCTGGAGTATGAGAACGCACAAAGAACCTACCAAGCCGAAGAGGCGGCTTTCAATGCCAGTGCCTACCAGGTCGAGAACGCCCGTGCCCAGCTTCGAAGGATCGAGGAGGAGCTTCGACAGACCACAATCCGGGCTCCTATGACCGGTACCATCAGCCGCCTGGACGTGGAGCGTGGTGAGCGGGTGGTCGGCAGTATCCAGATGGCCGGTACCGAAATGTTGCGCATCGCCCGGATGGAACAGATGGAAGTGCAGGTTAATGTCAACGAGAACGATATTGTTTATGTGTCGGAGGCGGATACGGCACGTATAGAAGTGGATGCCTATCCCGGACGTCAATTTGTAGGGACCGTCACGGAAATCGCGAACTCGGCGGTGACAAGAGGTGACGGAACTGCTGAACAGATCACCGAGTATCCGGTAAAAATACGAATCCTGAGTACGCACAATATCGGTTTACATGAACACGGCAGTGGAATCCGGGAAGAGCAAATTGTGCTTCAGGATAGTGAAGTTTCCATGCCGCAAACAATTGCTCAATTCAAGCCCGGAATGACCGCAACAGTTGATGTGGAAACAATCCGGGAGGAAGATGTCACGTCGGTACCGCTGCAAGCCGTAACGATGAGGGATTATAGTTTGATCAATGATGATACGACCGGTATCGAAAGAGAAGACCTTCGGCGGGTAGTGTTTCGCGTCAATGACGGGTTCGCCGAAATGGTGGAAGTGGAGACCGGTATCAGTGATGATCGTCATATCCATGTCACTTCCGGAGTGTCCGTGGGTGACGAAATTGTGTCGGGCAGCTATCGGATACTTTCAAGGATCCTTGAAGATGGCGACGCGATACGGGTAACCGAGCGATCAGAAGCGGTAGCCCAACGTTAGTCCGGCTACGATCCGGTTTAATTACAGAGATATCCATTGAAGAACGAACAGGAAAGAAAATGAACGAACAGGCCATCATTACGATACGTGAGCTTTACAAGATATATAAAATGGGTAACCAGCAGGTAAATGCTCTTCAGGGGGTGGATTTCGATATCAAGAAAAATGAGTACGTGTCCATAATGGGGCCTTCCGGCTCCGGAAAATCCACGTTAATGAATATCGTGGGGTGTCTGGATACGCCCAGCTCCGGCACCTATCATCTCAATGGTCAAAATGTGAGTCATCTGACCGACAACGAACTTGCGGTGGTACGCAACCGGGAGATTGGTTTTGTGTTTCAGACATTCAATCTTCTGCCAAGGTCCGATTGTCTGGCTAATGTGGAACTTCCGCTCATTTACTCCGGAATGCGTTCATCCCAACGAAAAAAACGGGCATTGGAAGTGTTGGACAGGGTGGGGTTGTCTGACAGGGTGGATCACAAACCCAATGAACTTTCCGGCGGTCAGCGTCAGCGCGTGGCCATAGCCCGGGCTCTGGTCAATAATCCTTCTATTTTGCTGGCTGATGAGCCTACCGGTAATCTGGATTCCAAAACCGGCGAGGAGCTCATGCATTTGTTCGAGGAGTTATACGATGCCGGTCATACCATCGTGGTGGTGACACACGAACAAGAGGTTGCCCAGCACAGCCGCAGAGTTATTAAACTACTGGACGGTCAAATTGAATCGGATACTCTGGTCGACCAACCGGTTTACTCGAAAAACCATACTTCCACGGTCGCGTGATTCTGATACAAAGGGAAACTTGTCTTTGGTGAATAAGAGCCCTTCACCTGGGATAACGGGGTTGGTAACTCTGCTGGTTGATTGAAAGGCGCTCGAAATTGTTGAACGGGATTAGCCTCAGGCGTGTTTGGATTCGCATGAGTACACAAACTTATCCGAAATACGATGTCGTTGTAGTGGGGGCCGGCATGGGCGGACTCACCGCTGCTTCTTTACTTGCCCGCGATGGATACCGGGTGCTGGTGCTTGAGGCATCCCACCTTCCGGGGGGATGCAGCTCATCCTATCCCAGAAAAGGGTATGTATTTGAGTCGGGTGCGACCACACTGATTGGGTTTGACACGCATCAACCTCTGAACCGGCTGGAGAGCATGCTTGGCATTACGCTACCCAAAGAACCCATTGATCCGCCAATGGCTGTGCGGATGAATGGCGAGATCATCACACGCTATGCAAATCGAAAAGATTGGGTCAAGGAAGCGGCCAGGGTATTCGGCAACCCACGTGGACAGGAACGGTTCTGGAACAAGGCATTTCGGGTAAGTGATGCCGTATGGCGGCTCTCTGAGAAGAATACGCTATTTCCGCCCATTGAATTACGCGATTGGGGAAAACTGGCGATGAAAAATCATATAAGTGACCTGCCGATTATCCGCCATGCATTTCGTTCCGTACGTAAAGAGATGCGGGCCTGTGGAGTGGATAGCCCCGGTTTCCGTGCATTTATCGATGAGCAGTTGCTTATTACGGCTCAAAGCCGGAGCGAAGAAACCCCGTTTATATTCGGAGCACCCGCACTGACCTACACCAACTGCCAGAACTATTATGTGCCGGGCGGCATGCTGAAAATGGTTCAGACATTACAGGATTATCTGGAGGAACGCGGCGGCCAGGTTCGTTGCAAAAATCAGGTTACCGCTATTTCAGCCCTGAGCGACGGCGGATATGAGATTCAAACAAAGACGGCCCGTTATCTGAGTGAACGAGTGATAACTAACCTGCCGGTGTGGAATCTGCCGGATATCACCGGGGGTGCGGTCAAATCGTGGTTTGAACATCAGGCCGCGAAGTTTTCCCATGCCTGGGGAGCCTTTGTGATGGGAATAGCCGTGGATGACCATTTCCCGGAGGGCTCGGCACTTCACCAGCAAATCCATCTGGATACCCCGATGCCTCATACGGGTGCACACTCTTTATTTGTCAGTTTGTCACAGAAGGGAGATACCGTACGCGCCCCCGAGGGTCAGCGGGTATTGAACATATCCTGCCATACCGAGCCTGAACCCTGGTTTGAAAAAGGCGACACGTACGATCAGGCGAAAAAGGAGACACGGGAAGCCATACTGAATGCCCTTGAATCAGGTTTGCCGGGATTCAGACGTGAGTACATAAAAACCCAATTCGAAGGGACACCAGTCACCTGGCATAACTGGTTGTACCGGCATCTTGGTCGGGTTGGGGGAATTCCGCAAAGTATGAAACGATCACTGCTGGACTGGCCGCCTGCACAGACGCCGTTTGATGACTGGTATCTGACAGGTGATACGGTTTATCCGGGCCAGGGTATTCCGGGTGTAACACTGAGTGGAA
>CAYMBG010000009.1:21259-25670 GCA_964388615.1 uncultured Chitinophagales bacterium
ACAGGTGATACGGTTTATCCGGGCCAGGGTATTCCGGGTGTAACACTGAGTGGAATCAATGCGTATTGGAGAGTTGTTCAGAAACAGACCCGGACGGGCATTTTCCATTAATTAATAGTATATTTGTCCGCTAATGGCATGTTTTCGGGATTGGTGGTATTGTCACCCGGAAACGTTAATATTTTGCCATACTTCATAATGTATCATATCCAACAAACCTACTAAGTTTTGAGTTACCAAGGCGATCCTTTTCAACCATCCACTAGTTTTTCCCTGTTTCCGCCGGCCATAAAACATCTGCTGATCATCAATTTGCTGGTATTTTTGGCCCTGATGACTCCGGGTCTGCAGAATATTGTGTTCGGGCTGGGTGCGCTGTGGCCTCTTGGCCATCCCAATTTCATGCCATGGCAATTTGTTTCCTACATGTTTTTACATGGTGGGATCGGGCATATTTTTTTCAACCTGTTTGCCTTATGGATGTTCGGACAGAGTATTGAAAATCTTTGGGGGACCAAAAGATTTGTGGTGTACTACTTTATCACGGGAATTGGTGCCGCACTGCTGCACATAGCTATTACCGGAGCCCAGGTGCCCATGGTAGGCGCCTCCGGGGCGGTTTACGGAATCTTGCTGGCATTCGCCATGATGTTTCCCAACAGGCCGATATTTCTCATATTTTTACCGATACCCATTAAAGCCAAGTATTTCGTGCTGATTTTCGGTGCACTGGAACTGTTTAATGGGGTCAGCAGTCTCCAGACCGGCATTGCTCATTTTGCCCACCTCGGAGGTATGGTGGTTGGGTATATTCTGATCCGTTTCTGGAGAATCAGAGGTAACTACGAGTAGCCGGAGACGGAATCATGTCCATGTACGGCGACAGTTTTGGAGAAGCTTTCAAGCGAGGATATTACAGCCTCCCTGTGGCTTTGCGGACGATATTGGCAATCAATGTCGTCGTATTTCTGTTGCAAACCCTGCTTATGGCTTTTGGTGGCAGTTCTGTCGCCATGGGAATTACCAACGCCTTTGGGTTTGTGCCGGAATGGGGTGTTAGTCTTACTCAGCCCTGGCGCCTGGTAACCTATCTGTTTTTGCATGGCAGCATCCTGCATGTGGCATTCAACATGTTGTGGCTTTGGTGGATGGGGCGTCCGGTCGAGCAGCAACTTGGCTCACGTAATTTCCTGGTGATCTATTTCGGTTCGGGTGTCGGTGGCGCCCTGATCAACCTGGTTTTCAGTCCCTTTTTTGGAACTGCGATCACCATTGGTGCTTCCGGGGCGGTGTTTGGGATGATGGTTGCCTTTGCACTGCTGTTTCCGAGAGTTCCCATCATGCTGCTATTCTTTCCGCCCATTGAGGCACGGTACCTGGTAGCAGGGCTTATTGCCATTGACCTGCTGCTCATCTCATCCGCAAGTGACAATGTGGCCCGTATTGTTCACCTGGGGGGTGCTTTTTGGGGTTATGTCCTGGTGAAACTCTATTTTCGGGGTTACAACTACGATCTTTGGTTTGAGTTGCTGAAACAAAAATTCAAGTCCAAACCCAAGGCAAAATCGCGGCCGAAGTCGCGGCCGGCCCAGTCAGGAGCGCGGGCCTCAAATCGTGGCGGCTCCGCTGGATCCAGGGGCAACATGCAGGTGGTTGCCGATGCCGAGATTGTGGAAGAGCACAATCAGGATGAACTCGACCGTATTCTGGATAAAATTTCGAAATCGGGCTACGAGGGACTCACCAAGGAAGAAAAACGACTTCTTTTCGAACTAAGCAAGAAAAATTGAGGTTTTGCATTAGGAGAGCGACTGGCGTGATGGATGCCCTATTCGTGTCATCCAAAAGACCAGAGGGGTGTTGTATTGTAGCCGCTTTTCAGGCCATTCCCCCGTTACGCAGGATTTCCAAATCAACCACGGTGTTCAGAGTTTAAAAAGTAATGACATACAGCATGCGCAAAAGAAAGACGATTCCTGTAACTGTAGGCGGAGTACAGGTGGGTGGGGACGCCCCGGTGGTGGTGCAGTCCATGACCAACACCGATACCGCGGATATCCCGGAGACGATCGAGCAGGTACATCGGTTGGCAGCAGCCGGTTCGGAGCTTGTCCGTATCACCGTCAACAACAAAGAAGCCGCCAAAGCGGTACCGGAGATTGTGGAAGGGCTGGACAAACGCGGCGTCAGCGTGCCGCTGATTGGTGATTTTCATTACAATGGCCATGTACTGCTGACCGAATACCCGGAGTGTGCCCGGTTGTTGGCGAAATATCGCATCAACCCCGGTAATACCGGAACCCGTGCCAGGGATAAAAACTTTGAAACGATTATTCAGCAGGCGATCAAGTGGGACAAGCCGGTTCGAATCGGAGTGAATTGGGGTTCGCTGGATCAGCAATTACTGGCTGATCGAATGGATCGGAACAATGAGCTGCCAGAGCCCAGGTCGGCCAAAGCTGTCATGATGGATACCATGATCGAAAGCGCGACACGATCCACGGCACTGGCCGAGGAAGTGGGACTTCCTTCCAATAAAATCATCATAAGCTGCAAGCTTTCAGGGGTGCAGGATTTGATTGAGGCCTATACCCGGCTATCGGATTTGTGTGAATATCCGCTCCATCTCGGGCTAACCGAAGCAGGAATGGGTAACAAAGGCGTGGTAGCGAGTACGGCGGCCCTGTCGATCTTATTGCAGCAGGGCATCGGAGAAACGATCCGTGTATCCCTGACGCCCATGCCCAACGGGGACCGAACCGAGGAGGTGCGTGTAAGTCAGCAAATACTGCAGTCACTCGGCATTCGCAATTTTATTCCGCAGGTTGCAGCTTGTCCGGGTTGCGGGCGTACCAAAAGCACCTATTTCCAGGAGTTGGCTGATGATATTCATAACTACATTGTTGAAATGATGCCGATCTGGCGCGAGGTCTACCCCGGCGTGGAAGATATGCATGTAGCCGTGATGGGATGCGTGGTAAACGGTCCCGGTGAGTCAAAACATGCCCATATCGGGATTTCGCTTCCCGGGACTTTTGAAGAACCCAAGGCACCGGTTTATATCGACGGTGAGCATCACAGCACACTGACCGGGGATCGCATTGGGGAGACCTTCCGGAAAATGCTGGATGATTATGTGGTAAACCGGTACGGGCAGTAAATTCCGGCATACGGCCCGTATACGCTTACACAAAAGTGATGGCTGGAAATCCTGAAAAGGGAAAAGCGGTTTTTAATAATCAGTGATTACTTGTAAGCGCTATCATTTTTTTAAAAAAACTCGGTTTTGTTTTGATTTTGTAAGCGCTATCATTAATTTGTCATTGTCTATAACCGTCAGTAGTGCTTCATTGTGTTGTGGCAATACTGTACAATAATATTATAACCCGGCGAGCATTATGTGATAAGCTTGTTTAACAGGGCACTAGTAATCTCTTTCCCCAAAAAAAACGAACCCTAATGAAATGATTTATATGTCAAAAAAACACTGTGGAATATTAGCTTTTCTATTCTTGCTATTTGCCATGTCACCTTTGTATCAGGGAAACAAGGCTGCAATGGCGCAAGAAATAGATATTCAAGGACAGGTGATTGATGCCGACACCGAAGAGGAATTGATCGGTGTGAACATCATAATAAAAGGAACAAGTGTGGGTACCACAACCGACCTGGATGGTAACTTCAGCCTGAGCGCGGCGGCCGATGACACCTTGGCGGTTTCTTATATCGGATACCGCGAGCAGGAGGTTCCGGTCGAGGGCCGAACTTCTATAACCATCGAGTTGATGTCGGAAGCCATATACGGTGATGAAGTGGTATTTGTCGGATACGGCGTTCGCCGTGTGGAAGACAACACCGGTTCGATCCGGACGGTATCCGCTGATAATTTTAACGAAGGAGCTCGTCCCTCTGTAGGTGAGCTGTTTCAGGGACGGATTCCGGGTGTTGATGTAACCGCCAGCGACGGTGCCCCGGGCAGTGGTTCACCGATTCGAATTCGGGGTGGTTCTTCGCTTTCAGCGAGTAATGATCCCTTGTTTGTAATCGATGGCGTGCCGGTAGCCCCCGGAGGTATTTCCGGTATGCGGGATCCTCTAAACTCAATAAATCCCAATGATATCGAATCGGTTACGGTGCTGAAGGATGCTTCGGCTACCGCGATTTATGGTGCCCGGGCTTCCAATGGTGTTATTGTTATTACGACCAAGCGGGGCCAGGCCGGACAGCCTCTTTCTGTAAGCTATAGCGGAAATTTTTCCTATCAGACCCAACGGGAGACCCTGGAGCTGCTTTCTACCGACCAGTTTCGCCAGATTATTGAAGATCGCTTTCCCGGACAGACCGACCTGATGGGTGATGCCGATACCGATTGGCAGGATGAGATCTATGAAAACGCTGTCAGTCATGAGCA
>CAYMBG010000009.1:25770-44483 GCA_964388615.1 uncultured Chitinophagales bacterium
ATGCCGATACCGATTGGCAGGATGAGATCTATGAAAACGCTGTCAGTCATGAGCATGACATCAGTTTGTCCGGTGGTTATGAGCCGCTTAATTTGCCTTATCATGTCTCTCTCGGCTTTTCCGGTGATGAGGGGCTTTTGAGAACTTCACAAAATGATCGTCTGACCGGTTCTATCTCTTTGAGTCCACAATTTTTGGATGGTGACTTGCAGGTAGACCTGAACCTGCGCGGCGCGCGTGTTGAGAATCGTTTTGCCAACCAGGCTGCGCTTGGATCAGCGGTTGCCTATGACCCGACACAACCGGTTTTTGTGGACAGCGACCGCTTTGGCGGCTACAATACCTGGCTGGATGGCGCCGGTAACCCGATTCCGATCGCCACCGACAACCCGGTAGCGCTCCTTGAGCAGACCCGGGATGAGTCAACGGTCTACCGCACTTCCGGTAAACTTCAGTTGGATTATCGGCTGCCGTTTTTGCAGCAGGTCACGGCCACGATGAACCTTGGCTTTGATTATTCGGATGTGGGAACCGGTGAAAATGTTGTAACGGACCGTGCCGCATTTGCATTTGAGGGTGATCGGCTCCTTTCAGGTAGCCGGACCGATTACGAGCAGACCCGGGAAAATCAACTGTTGGATTTATATTTGAACTATGAAGAGGAGTTCAGTTCGATCGACAGCAGGCTTGATGCGACTCTCGGTTACTCCTGGGAGCACAATTATGAGGAAGGGTCGAACTATTCGACCAACTATAACCGAGCCGATACCCTTATTGTACATGGTGACACCCAGTACAAGACCGAAAACTATCTGGTTTCTTTCTTCGGTCGTGCAAACTACACGCTTATGGACCGGTATCGGCTGACGGCCACTATGCGGGCGGATGGTTCTTCACGTTTTCATGAGGATAACCGCTGGGGCTATTTCCCCTCCATGGCATTTGCCTGGAGCCTGGATCAGGAGCCCTTCATGCGGGGCTTTGGCAACCTTTCCGAGTTGAAACTCCGTATTGGTTACGGTGTTACCGGACAGCAGGAGATTCTCCAGGGTAATTATCCCTACCTGGCCCGGTACACGTTCAGTGAGAGTGATGCCCGGTATCAGTTTGGTGACGAATTTGTACAGACTCTTCGTCCTGAAGGTTTCAACCGTGAACTTAAGTGGGAGGAAACTACCACCTATAACCTCGCGCTGGATTACGGTTTCTACAGCAACCGTATTCGCGGTTCGTTGGAAGTTTACCACAAAGAAACCGATGACCTGTTGAACGTGGTCCCGGTTCCTGCAGGATCCAACTTTACCAACCGGATCATCTCCAACATCGGCTCACTTGAAGTTCAGGGCATTGAATTCGACTTCACAGGTGTTGTACTGGCCTCTGACCAGGCCTACTGGGAGCTTGGCTTCAATGTAAGTCATAATGTGAATGAAATTACAAAGCTTACTACCGTTGATGATCCCGGTTTCGTAGGTGTGGAAACCGGCGGTATCGCAGGTGGTGTCGGTAATACCATTCAGATCCACTCGACCGGTCATGCCCGTAACTCATTCTACGTGTATGAACAGGTTTACGATGAGGATGGCAACCCTGTTGAAGGGGCGTATGTCGACCGTAATGGTGACGGCCGTATCACCGAAGCTGACAAGTACCGCTTTGAGAGCCCGGATCCGGATGTCTCCTTTGGATTCTCATCCCGTTTCCAGTATCAAAACTGGGATGCTTCTTTCGCAGCAAGGGCTCAGATCGGCAACTATGTGTATAACAACATCAAATCCGAGTACGGCTTTTTCAACGATATGTACTATAACGGCTATCTGCGGAACTCTCCCGCATCCGTGTTGGAGACCGGTTTCAACCAGGAACGTTTCCACTCCGATCACTATGTTGAAAATGCTTCCTTTATCCGGATGGATAACATCTCCGTTGGATATACATTTGATGACCTTTTGGATTTTGGTTCCTCAGTGAGGCTTTCCGGTACTGTAAACAATGCGTTCGTGATCACGAATTACAGTGGTCTGGATCCGGAAGTTTTCGGAGGAATCGACCAGGTTATCTATCCTAGACCACGGACCTTTGTACTGGGTGTGAACATCAATTTCTAACGGAAACCACTAATATCCGAGATTATGATAAAACAAAATTTTAGAATTCTACTTTTTACACTAATCGTTGCAATGATGCCCTTCTGGTCATCTTGTACCGATGACTTGTCAACGACGCCCATAGATGACAGCGAAATTACATCTGACGTCGTCTATGACAGTCCTGAAAACTTCCGGAAGGTGTTGGCAAAACTCTATGCCGGATTTGCAACCACCGGACAGGAAGGGCCTGCCGGCAACGCGGATATCCAGGGTATTGATGAAGGCTTTTCAAGCTACATTCGTCAATACTGGGTGCACCAGCAGATTCCAACCGATGAAACAGTCGTAGGTTGGGCCGATCCCGGACTTCCCGAGTTCAATGAACAGGGTTGGGGTGCCGGAAACGATTTTGTCATGGGTATGTATAGCCGGATTTTCTATCAAATCACGCTGGCTAATGAGTTTATCAGAAATGCCCGTGGCGAAGATGACCCGCAAATTCAGCAGTATCTGGCGGAAGCGCGTTTCCTGAGAGCCCTGAGCTACTGGCACGCACTTGACTTCTATGGCGGCGGTGTTCCATTTGTGACCGAGGAAGATCCAATCGGCGCTTTTGAACCCGATCCTGTGGGAAGTGAGGCCCTGTTCGAGTACATCGAGAGCGAACTTCTGGCTATTGAAGATGACATGCCGGCACCGCAGGATAATCAGTATGGAAGAGCAGACCGCGCGGCGGTCTGGACGACATTGGCCAAATTATACCTGAATGCCGAAACCTATATTGGGGATTCACGCTGGGATGAGGCGGTTACCTTCTCCAACAGAGTGATACAGGAAGGCGGTTACAACCTCCATCACAATTACGAACACTTGTTCCTTGCGGACAATCAACAGGCCGATGGTGTCATATTTGCCATTCCTTTCGATGGCAACAATACCCAAACCTTTGGCGGAACAAACTTTCTTATCCATGCCGCCATTGGAGGCGAAATGACCGCGTCTGACTTTGGTGTCGATGGTGGATGGGGTGGACATCGTGCGACTCCCCAGTTTGTCGACATCTTTGGTGAAGATACCCCCGATGGCCGTGCCATGTTCTTCACCGAGGGGCAGATCAAAGAGGTTGAGGATATCACCGATTTTTCCAATGGTTATGCGATAACCAAGTGGAAGAATATCACTTCGACCGGTGAACCCGGTTCCCGCTCCGCTTATGTAGATACCGACTTTCCGATGTTCCGTCTGGCGGATGTCTATCTGATCTACGCCGAGGCGACCCTTCGGGGTGGAGCAGGTGGAGATGTCAATACTGCCGTTAATCTCATTAACCAACTCCGCGAGCGGGCGTATGGTGATGATTCCGCGAATATTTCTTCCAATGATCTGGACCTAAATTTTATTCTGGACGAGCGGGCGCGTGAGCTCTACTGGGAAGGTCAAAGGAGAACTGATCTTATCCGGTTTAACAAATTCACAACAGCCGACTATGTGTGGGCATGGAAAGGTGGAGTCCAGGATGGCGCGTCAACATCAGATCACCTGAGGGTGTTCCCCATACCGACATCGGATATCAACGCCAATCCGAATCTGACGCAAAATCCGGGCTATTAATACGTTTTTAACTCTTTAAATACAGAACAATGAGACTAACAAGCTTTTTAACTATTGCAATGGTTATGATCTTTGCGCTTTCCTCATGTGATAAGGATTCGGGTCCGGTGATGAGTTCCTCACCGGGTGCCGCTTCCATTACGTCACCGGAGGAAGGGGGGCTTTATGAGCTTAGCGAGGATCAGACCGAAGAACCCCTGTTTACGCTGGAGTGGACCGCCGCCGATTATGGCTATGAGGCTGCGGTAGAGTACTCCATCATGTTAAGTGAGGCCGGTAATAATCATGAAGAAGACTTTACCAGGCTCACCACCACCCATGAGTTGTCTGAAACGTTCACTGTTGGAGAGATCAACAGTACGTTGATAAATATGGGTTTTGAGGATGGCGATCAGGCTTCTGTCCAGATCAGGGTGATGTCGGAACCACACGGAGCTGATATGGATGAAGAATTGGTTTCCGAACCGATCACCATGACCATCATCCCCTTTGAGGTTGAAATCGAATATCCGGAGTTGCAGGTTCCCGGTGGTTATCAGGAGGCCAGTAATTATGGCAGCAACTGGAGTCCGGATCATGAGGATATCGCACGTCTCTACTCGCTTGACGATGATAACCAGTACGAAGGTTATGTCTACGTAGCGGAGGATGGAAGCGAACTCAAGTTTGCTCAGGGTGCATCCTGGGATGTAAACTGGGGTGATGATGATGCCGACGGCACACTTCAGCCTGATGGAGCCAACATTGAACGTGATGCCGGTTACTACAAGATCAATGTGGATCTGGACGCGTTGAGCTATACCACGCTCGATACCGAGTGGGGCCTTATTGGCGATGCGACACCGGATGAATGGGATGCTGATCAGGATATGACCTATGACCCTGAAGAGCATGTATGGACCATTACACTGGATCTTACCGCCGGTGAAATCAAATTCCGCGCAAATGACGCCTGGGATCTGAACTATGGTGATGAAGCCGGTGATGGAACACTTGCTGAAGGCGGCGCTAATATACCTGTGGATGAAGCAGGCAATTATACCGTCATACTTGACTTGAGTGGTCCTGTTTACACCTATGATGTTATCATGAACTAATCCGCTATATTGCAGTGCCCACCTGCCCTTCATAAAGGCGGGTGGGCGCTTCTTCATTTTAATATCTTTGGAATTTGAGCTCTACTATCTATGATATCGCTAAACAGGCGGGCGTCAGTATTGCCACTGTGTCCAGGGTGTTTAATCAGAGCAACAATGTTACCGCCAAAACAAAGGAAAAGGTGCTTGCGGTAGCCAATGATTTAGGATATCATCCCAAGGCACTGGCTCAGAGCCTCGCCCGAAAAAAATCCAAGATCATCACTGTGATTGTTCCGGTGATTTCCAACTATTTCTTTATGGAAGTATTGGCCGGAATGCAGGATAAAATCGCCGAATATGATTACGACCTGCAGATTTTCAATGTAAAAATGGCCGATAATCTTCTTCACCAGGCGGACCATATCATAAAGCGTGGATGGGGCGAAGGTTATATTGTGATTTCCGTTCACCTTGCCGATTATGAGTGGGAGACCTTGCAGAAATACGGTTTGCCAGTGGTTTTGATTGATGAATATTTTCCCGGTTTCGACACCATCAGTGTCGACAGTACCGAAGGTGCCTACAGTGCCACCAGTCACCTTATTCAGCAGGGCTACAAATCCATTGGAATGATTAGCGCAAAACTTGATTCCAAACCGAGTTTTGAACGTGTGCTGGGGTACCGGCGCGCCATGGAGGATGCCGGACATCTGGTGAGCTCCGATATGATTGTTACGGGTGATAATATGGAGCGTGACGGTTTCACAGAAAGCAATGGCTACGAAGCCATGTCGAAGCTGCTTAGCTTGGAACACCCCCCGAAAGCCTGCTTTTGTTCCTCTGATATCCAGGCCCTTGGAGCAATTAAAGCTATGAGAGACCATGACAAACGCCTTTCCATTATCGGTTTTGACGATCTTCAATTCTCTGAATATTTCGGTCTCTCTACCATGAGGCAGCCGATGTACGAAATGGGGGCATTGTCCATTGAAAAAATGGTCTCGCGTATCGAGGACAAAGATCTTGAGATCAGCCACACGGTATTTTCACCTGACCTGATATTGCGTGCTTCTTCTCCCGAATATGACGGGGCTCCCCTTAAAAGTTAGTATTTCAAAATGTAATCAAACGCCCCAAAGCCGCGTTCCGGGGCAAGACAGATCCCGGTCCGATGGTACCCGGTGCAAGTGCCAAACTTTTCCGATTTTACCTCTAAAGCCTACAAAAATATGAGTCGCTACCTATCCAACTATATTTTGCTGCTTGTTCTGCTTCTGTGCGCAAAAATCGCACCAGCGCAGGTGCTCCAGACCGATCCCTCTTTTCCCTCAATGGAGACGCCGGTAACCATCACATTTGATGCCTCCGGAACGGATTTGCAGGATTATTCCGGTGATCTTTTTGCCCATACCGGCGTTATAACTGAACCCGGAGGCAACTGGAGTTATGTTATAGGCGATTGGGGTGATAACGACACCCAGCCGCAACTGGATCCTGTAGGAGAAGACGTCTGGGAGCTGCATATTGATGATATTCACGATTTTTACAACTTACCCGCAAGCATTGAGACCATCCATCAGATCGCACTGGTTTTTCGGAGTGCCGACAGCGGCACTCAGACACAAGACCTGTTTGTTGATATCTACAGTGACCTGGTCAGCGTGCGCTTCTTGTCACCGGCATCCGATCCGTTATACCCCTATTTTGCTGAGTTGGGTGAGGTGGTTCCTGTTGAAATCGAAGCTACGACAAGTGAAGGGGAGATGAGCTCCCTGACGCTCTTTGTCAATGATGAGGAGGTGGCCTCAGAAACAGGTAGTACCCTGGTGTATGAGCATGTTGTGGAGGAGCAAGGGCGGAGTGAATTTCGCGCTTTGGCGGAAAACAGCGAGGGGGATCAGGCCGAAAATACCGTCTTCGTTACCGTCAACCCCGAGATGAGGGAGGAGCCCCGCCCCTCAGGTTTGCGGGATGGCATCACCTACCATGAGGACGACCATACCCAAACTACACTCTCCTTGTTCGCACCGGATAAAGAGTTTGTGTATGTCATCGGGGATTTCAACGACTGGGAAGTGGATCCCGATTATTTTATGAAACGGGATGACAGCGCCGACGGACAGACCCATTTCTGGCTGGAGGTAGATGGACTTGAGCCGGGACAGGAGTATGGATTCCAGTATCTGGTCGATGGTGAGCTGCGCATCGCTGATCCTTACACCGAAAAGGTCCTGGATCCCTGGCATGATGATGAGATCATCCGTGAAGGACGATATCCCGGCCTTATTCCCTATCCCTCTGAAAAGACTGAGCATGCGGTATCAGTCTTACAGACGGACAGAGAACCCTATGAGTGGCAAACCACCGACTTTGAACCTCCCGAGGTGGATGATTTGGTGATCTATGAACTGTTGATTCGTGATTTTCTTGAGTCACCTGAGAATACGTACAAAATGGTCCGGGATACCCTGGGGTACCTCGAGGACTTGGGGGTTAACGCGATTGAATTGATGCCGGTCAACCAGTTTGAAGGAAATATCAGTTGGGGGTACAATCCGGCTTTTTACTTTGCAGCGGATAAGTATTACGGTCCGCGCCGTGAGCTGAAAAAACTGATTGATGAAGCACATAGTCGTGATATGGCGGTGATATTGGATATCGTATGGAATCACAGCTTCGGACAGTCACCATTACTCAGGATGTATTATGATTCGGCCAATGATGCACCGGCGGAAAACAACCCCTGGTATATGGAAGATCTGTTTCCAACCAATCCGGGTATGAATTTCGGCTACAAATTTGACCATGGTAGTGAGCGTTTTGTTGAATTTATGGATCGTGCCAACCGCTACTGGCTCGAAGAGTACCGTGTTGACGGCTTCCGGTTTGATTTGTCAAAGGGCTTTTCCACCGATATTAAACGCTCGGATGATGAGTGGGGCAGCCGGTATGACCAGGAGCGGGTGGACAACCTGAAGCGCCTGCGCCGGGAGATCCATTCGGTAAACCCGGATGCTTATGTGATCCTGGAGCATCTCGCTGACAATGAAGAAGAGATTGAACTGGCGAACGACGGCATGTTGCTCTGGGGCAATATGAGCTACTATTACAACGAAGCGACCATGGGCTGGCATGATGGCGGCAAGTCCGACCTTTCCTGGGGCTATTTCGGTGAGCGGGGATGGAACGACCCGCACCTGGTCACCTACATGGAGAGTCACGATGAGCAGCGCCTGATGTGGAAAAACCTCCAGTATGGCAACGCCAGCGACGACAGTTCGTATGATATCACCGAGTTACGTACCGCCTTGGGACGTATGGAGACTGCCGCTGCGTTTTTCTTTACGTTGCCGGGACCCAAAATGCTCTGGCAATATGGCGAGATCGGCTACGATCACGGATTGGGTGAGGATGGACGTGGGCGCACCGACCCCAAACCGGTGCCGGACCGCGGTTACCGTACCAACTCCGACCGTATGCAGGTTTATAATACCTGGCGATCGCTTATCCATCTCACTACCGAGTATGAGGCTTTTCGCAGCCGGGATATCTCCTATGACCTGGATGGTGCTTTGAAGCGAATCTACCTGAATGATGAGTCTATGGATGTGGCGGTCATCGGTAATTTTGATGTCGTGTCAAGGACCGTGGCAGCCAATGTCCAGCAGGAGGGCGAATGGTGGGATTACATGTCCGGTGAAGCCTGGAGTTTCTCTTCAACCGATGATCAGGTGACTCTGGAGCCGGGTGAGTTCCTGCTACTGACCACCGAGCAAATTCCGCGGCCTGACGAAGTGGTTTATACCAGTACGGATGACCGGATTCAACCGGATCATCCTTCCGGACATCAGCTGCATCAAAACTATCCCAACCCGTTTAATCCGACTACAACCGTATCATTTGATCTCTCCGAGCCGGCTCATGTAGAGCTATCGGTATATAATATCCTTGGTCAGCGGGTGGAAACACTGGTGAACGCCCAAAGATCAGCCGGAACCCATAATGTCCATTTCGATGCCTCACAGCTTAGCAGCGGCACCTACCTGATCCGCATGCAAGCGGCCGGCCGGTCTTTTACCCGTAAAATGATGCTGATAAAATAGCATCTCAAAAACTGATTATGTAATACCAACCGGACTAATTTTGATAAAAAAGATGCCTGATTACCTGAGGATTTCAAAATATCAACGCGGTTTCATGATCGCCGTGTTTTTAGTTTGTATCCCGTTATTGACCGTGGCCCAAAGTCACCAGGAATGGACCCATAACCTCGGTATGTATGAGGTGAATATTCGACAGTATACCGAAGAGGGTACCTTTGCTGCATTTGAAGAGCATCTTGACCGGCTTGAGGAGATGGGTGTAGGAATTTTGTGGCTGATGCCCATCCATCCCATCGGAGAGGAGAATCGTCTCGGTTCGCTGGGGAGCTATTATTCGGTGAAGGATTACCGGGGAATCAATCCCGAGTTCGGAACGCCAGAGGATTTTGAACGTCTTGTCGGTGAAATCCATGACCGCGGGATGTATGTCATGCTCGACTGGGTGCCGAATCACACCTCCTGGGATAACTATCTGACCCAGGAGCATCCGGAATGGTACATGACGGATGATGATGGTAATTTTGTACCCCCGCCGGGAACAAACTGGTCGGATGTGATACAGCTGGATCACTCTCGCCAGGGTTTGCTTGACTATATGATCGACGCAATGCGGTTCTGGGTGGAGGAGTACCATGTTGACGGCTTTCGGTATGATGCGGTGTCGCATGTTCTGGAGGATGACTTTCTGGAAGATATGAACAGCGCGCTCAAGGATGTGAAACCGGATCTGTTTCTTCTGGCGGAACATGATGATACAAAATGGCATGACCTGGGCTTTGACATGTCGTTTGGATGGGGGCTTTACGGCTTTGGCCATGGGGTATTAAAAAGAGTTGCAGACGGAACCGGTAATGCCCATGATCTGCATGACTACATGACCAGTGAAATGAATCACTTCCCATCGGATGCATACCGGCTGTATTTTACCTCCAATCATGATGAAAACTCCTGGGAGGGAACCACCAATGAGTTGTTTGGCGATGCCTCGGAGCTTTTTGCCGTGTTGACGGGCACGATCCACGGGATGCCGCTGATTTACAGCGGTCAGGAAGCGGGCCTGGACAAAAGTCTGGCTTTCTTTGAAAAAGATCTGATTCCGTGGCGGGATCACCCCAAGGAGGAGATCTATACGACACTTCTCCACCTGAAGAGGGAAAACCGGGCGCTGTGGAACGGCGAAATGGGCGGAGCGCCGCAAAGGGTCCCCACCTCCAACGATGATGATGTGTTTGCTTTTACAAGGACAAAGGAGGGAGATCAGGTCCTGGTTTTGTACAATTTGTCGGATGGGGAACAGACGGTGACACTGGAGGAGCCTTCCGGTTATGGGGGACAGTACCGCGAGGTTTTTTCAGATGAAGTTACAAATGTTACCGAGAGCAAGACCTTCGCCCTTTCCAAGTGGGACTATCGTGTTTATGAGCGGATTGGTGACCCTACCAGCGTGATACCTGGCAGTCTCCCGGAATCTTACAGCCTGCACCAAAACTTCCCGAACCCGTTTAATCCGGTTACGACTTTTTCCTATGAAATACCGGAGCCGGTCCATGTGGAGCTGGGCGTGTACAATGTCGTCGGCCAGCAAGTGGCCTGTGTGGTTGATTCCCGGCAGGAGGCGGGGAGACATTCGGTTACTTTCGATGCATCTGACATGAGCAGCGGCACCTACCTGATCCGCATGCAAGCGGCCGGCCGGTCTTTTACCCGTAAAATGATGCTGATAAAATGACGAACAACACCAATCGGTATAGAACCCCTTTTTTGAGGGCATCCACGTATCTGGCCGGAACGCTTTATATCACAGGACTCCTGTATCTGGTGATGATACTATCGGGATGCAATGCGTCAGAGGATCCCTATGCGGTTCCCGGCTCTGTTCCTGAGCAGGATCTTGCCTCCGTACCGGAATGGGCTGAAGAGGCGATCTGGTATCAAATCTTCGTGGAGCGGTTTCGTGATGGTGATACCTCCAACCAGCCAACCCTGGAATCTATTGAGGGGGCGTGGCCGCATGATCAGCCTGATACCTGGAAGCCAACACCATGGGGGCATGACTGGTACGCCCCGGATGAGTGGTCAGGTGACACTGAGTCGGGTTTTTATGAATGGGTACACATGCGGCGATATGGCGGAGACTTGCAGGGGGTGCTGGATCAGCTTGACTACCTGCAGGATCTGGGCATTACGGCTATTTATTTCAATCCACTGAATGATGCTCCATCTATGCACAAGTACGATGCCCGCAATTACCGCCATATTGATGTGAATTTCGGTCCGGATCCGCAGGGAGATCGAGAGCTGATGGAACAGGAAGACCCTGCCGATCCCGATACATGGGTCTGGACTTCCGCCGACAAGCTGTTTCTGAAGGTGGTTGAAGAGGCACGTCAGCGTGGCATACGCGTGATCATGGACTATTCATGGAATCATACGGGTGTCACATTCTGGGCGTGGCAGCACATTTTGGAATTTCAGGAAGATTCTCCCTATGCCGAATGGTACCAAATTGACCGGTTCAACGATCCGGATACCGATGAAAACGAATTTGAATATTCCGGATGGGCCGGTGTCCCTGAGCTCCCGCAATTCCGTCGCTATGATTCGGTGGAGGAATTTAACCATGGCGATCTGATACCGGGTGATTTGCACCCGGAGCTCAAGCGGCATATTTTTGCTGTTACTCGTCGCTGGTTGGCACCCGATGGGGATATTGACCGTGGTGTGGAGGGTTTCCGGCTGGATGTGGCCGAGCTGATTCCCGTCGATTTCTGGCGTGATTACCGCAAATATGTGCGGAGCATTAATCCGGAGGCGTTCCTTGTCGGTGAGTTATGGTGGGCGGACTGGCCCGATGAATTGATGGATCCGACCGACTGGCTTCAGGGTGATATCTTTGATGCCGTTATGAATTATCGCTGGTACGCGCCGACACGTCGCTGGCTGGCCGGTGCCGAACCCGAGCTCCATAATCCGGGGAATTATGTTGATCACCTGGACTCCGTCTCGGCCGGTTTGCGGGAGGAAGTACTGCGTGCCCAAATGAATCTCACAGCAAGTCATGACACCCCCCGCTTTTCAACCTCGATATTTAATCAGGGTCAGAACAAGTACCAGGTCAACCCCCGTGAAAATCCCGAGTACAAAATTCATCGTCCTGATGAGCGTACATGGCGGGATGTACGTCTGATATTGGCTCAGCAGTTTACCTGGACCGGAGCACCGCACATCTGGATGGGCGATGAGTTCGGAATGTGGGGAGCGGACGATCCGGACAACCGGAAGCCGGTAATCTGGCCCGATCTGGAATTTGAAGATGAGACGACCCATCCGTTTGACCGTGATCGGCCGCGTGACGAAGTGGAACCTGATATGGCGTTATGGAACTACTATCAACAACTGATTCATCTACGCCGGGATCACCCGGTTTTTATTCGGGGGGAAAAGCGTGTTCTTCACGCCGATGAGCAGCGCAATATTTTGGTTTATGAGCGGCTGTTGGAAGGAGAAGAGCATCCACATGCGATTGTGTTGTTCAATAATCACCGCCATCAATCCACGGATCTGAATCTCACGGTATCTGAACCAGAGAAATGGCGGGAAGTGCTGGATTTGCAGCCGATGTCATGGCAGTTTACCGACGATGGCCTGGATATCACGATACCGGCAAAATCGGCCGCCATATTTCTCAAAGATGATTGATTTTCAGCAATTGTAGTGGCTGCCTGATACGGAGCAAATAAGGAATTGTGTGGAAACGGGGTATCATTCTACCTGGATATTTGGTATTATGGCCGCAGAAACCATCAAATCAGGCGCTGCTATGAATGAACGGATCTCACTCAAAGACATTCTCGATGTTTCCAGCAGCTCGAGTGGGAAAGAGAGTAGGTACACCACGGATGAACTGCTTTTTTATCAGGCGGTTGTGTTGCAAGCCATGGCAGGTGCGGGGCCCGGGGAGATGCCGATGCCGCCGAAATGCCGGAATCTTGGCGGGAAACATGAACACTGTCCCCTCATGGTTAGCCATGATCGTAATCAGCATCAAATCAACTGGAAATGTACGTACTGCAAACGGCAGGGAACGATAACCGGGCTCCAGAAGGCCGTCAGTTCGGCATTGACGAATTATCCTGAGCAGGCATCATCTATGGATTTCGGTAATTCGGATGACCCACGTGACGAAAAGGAATCCAAAGGTATCAATGGCGAAAAAGCAGGCAAAGGTGACGCGATTTCCGGCACTGATTATCCGGCGGATTGCTATCCGCAGATTATGCCGATGGTTTATCTGACCGAAGAGGAATACCAGTGGCTTAAAACGAACCTTAAGCATCCGGATATTGCATTCGAAGATTTTTGGGAGATGTCCGGTACCCGTGATGAGTTTATATTTTTCCCGCTTCCCTTTCTGTTTTGTGCCCTGGCGATCGGGATACTTTCCAACAAAACCTGGCGTAAAAAATCGGATAAGGAGTATGTAGAGAGTGTTTCTTCCGAGATTAGTGCCGCCGCCGGCGTTTGGTTCAAAGACATCCTTCATGCCCGCAGCTCACAGATATTGAAAAACAAAGATTACCGCTATTTTTTCAGCGGAGTGCAGGAGCTTGATCAGCTGTACAAAGAGATGGATCAGATTATACGGACGATACGATCACAGGCCGCCAAGAGGAACCGAAGTTTTTCGGATACCATGGAACAAATGCTTGGGGAACGTGGTCCGTGGGAATATTTGATATGGCCTGATGAGCTTCCTGAAAATGACGATTCCGATGAAAGAGAAGATCTTTACATGGATGATTTTAATGAGGCGAATGGGTTTCTCAACGATGGGGATGAAGACCCCGGGCTGGATGATTGGGATGATGAGTTTCCGGATGAGATGTGGGATGAATTCGAAGCGTTTCATGATGAAATGATGGACCATGAAGAAGGTCCGGAGTCGTCACGGCGAAAAGCCACAAGTGATCCCGGTGATGAGTGGTCTGATGAGGATATCGCGGTGCCACACGAATTTATGATGGGTATGCCACCTCCTGTTTTTTCCGAAAAAGCGCATCATGAACAGTGGCGGCAATGGATTCGGCCGGATAAGCTGGCCCCGGAAGTCATCGATTCCACGCCGTTTATCCGTAATATCCGCCTGTTATTCGGGATGCTGGAGCAAGAAGGGGGTAAGTTACCGCTGACCCAGACGGGCCGGTTCCGGGTCAAGGATGTCCGCAAACTACTTGATGACGGACATTGGCCGCCCGGAGCCCATGATTGGTTGTTGGATTATTATTCCGGCAAAACGGTGACAGAGGATAAATTTCGATTCCTGGAAGTATTTCGTGAAATGATGCTGACCGTATCGCTGGTCCGTAAGCGGCACAATAAGTTGCTCCCGGTCAAAAAAATGAGCGACTGTTACAGCCGGGTCGGGAAGCCGAGCTTTATGGGCATGTTCTTTATGGGGTGTTGCAGATTTATGATATGTCGGCTGCATTTGGTGGTATCGACACCCGTGCATTTCAGTACTATTTGCCGGCGACATTACGCTATGTGCAAAAAAAAGAGTCACAATGGTTTTCCTGCCGCAGTCAGTACCAGGAACTTTGTCATCCGCGCGTTGTGAGGTATTACGAATACACAAGCGGTTCCTATCAGAATATGGATCTGTATCTAATGCTGGAATTCTGCATGGGACAATTGTTATATCTGTTTGGACTCGCAGAACTGAAGCCCGTCAAGAAGCATGAAAACAGGTTATTTCACGACGATCTGCAATTTCGGAAAAGCAGTTGTTTCGACCAGTTCATACAGATGTGAGCCTGGATCATGCCACCATGTTATAGATGCCGTCGTAAATAAACTGGATAGAGAGTGCTGCGAGAATTACTCCAAGAAAACGACGGATGATCTCGTCACCGGTGTTACCGATAATGCGTCTGAGATGGCGCGAAGTGAGCATCAGGAGGAGCGTGAGCATTGATATCGTAAGGATGGCAGCGATGATGGCAAGATGATAGGAGGGATCGGAAGAAGCGGAAAAAAGCAGGATAGAGAGGGTCAGTGCGCCGGGTCCGGCCATAAGCGGGATAGTCATGGGAAAAACGGAAATGTCGGTCTTTTTCGTAACTTTGGAGAGCTTCGCGCCGCTGGTGACCATATTAAAAGCTGTGTAAAAGAGCAGCAGACCGCCGGCGATACGCAAAGAGTTGATATTGATTCCCAGTAGCTGAAGCAGCATTTCGCCGTAAAAGCCGAATATAATCAATAGCAGAATAGAGATTACAATCGACTTGAATGCCATAAATCGCCGGTGACGCACCTCGTCCTTGGGAATCAGCGAATGAAAAATGAGTGCTGCTCCCACGGGGTCGATAATCACAAAAAAGCCGGTAATGGCGGTCAGGTACGCAGTTACATCCATGGTACCCAAGTTATCGAAAAATGAAATGCGTAGCCAGTCTGTATCAAAGTTGATTGGCTCAATTCAGAACGAATTAGCAGGAAAAATGCGATTAGTATCAGATAAAATGGTTTCATGTGCTTTTCACCATTATATCTTTCATAAGATGGTTACTTAAAAAAAAGGGAACAGGTGCTCTAAGCCTGTTCCCGAATTGCTCACTCACTTAAATATAAATCGCGTCGATTTATTTACATGAATAATAAGAAATTTTTATAAAAAACTTTTACAGAAGCATTAAAAAATATTATATAATTCACAGACTCCTCCGAATATTTACTATTTAAAAAAAATACAAGTAGCATAAATCTTTATAATCATTTTAAATCACAGTTGCTGCCATCTTAGAATCGGGTATTCGGAAGTTGTCATCCAGATGGAGCTCCAGTCAAATTCCGGCATATTGGTTTCGGTGGCACTGCCCGTCATTTCAGAAGTGGTGAGTCCGGTAGTACCGACTGCATGATTTCTGTTGATCCCTGCCAAACCACCCACATTCACATCCCCTGTAACCACACCGTGCGCGTACGAATTATATATTTTTCCTGCATCGTGAACACCGATATGTCCGTCCATATCGTTTACCCCTACCAGCCCACCGACAACATTTTTCCCGTTTACCCGACCATCCCAGAAAACAACGAACATGGACTTTCTGTTTTCCGAAACCCCCGATGAATCAGAAAGCGAATACACTGTTCAGATTCCCCGGATTGTGATTCGGGATGCCGGCCTGGTGTACCGGGATGAAGCCGGCAACAGCATCATCACACTGGAAAACCTTGATGCGGAAGTCGGACTGAGATTTGCTGAGTTGATTGAAAGCACTGTTGACGCCCGGCTGCAGTCCCTTTCGGTTATGCATGACGACACCCGCTACATCCAGAATCTATCTCTTGAAATACATCAAACTTCTACCATTGACCTGGAACAAGAAGTGCTGAGCCTTGCCGAAGGAGTTTTTTCCATTCGGGGGTTTGCCATGAATCTTTCCGGATCCGTTAGCCGCTGGAGCAGTGATGCACCGGTAATGGATCTTCAGTTTGCCTCCAGCTCTGAAGATTTTGGAGAGTTACTGCGGCTGGCACCCCCTGAATACGATGAACACTTACGGGAACTGGAAACCAGCGGCCGTATTACGCTGAAAGGAAATGTAGCCGGAAGTTATTCGGAAGAGGCACTTCCTGATTTTAATCTTACGGCCCGTGTCAGTGACGGATATATCAAAAATCCAGACTTTCAGGAACCCATTCAGGATATCAATTTTTCTCTTCTGGCCAACAACCAAAGGATCGATCTTGAGCAATTTAATGCTCTTGCCGCCGGAAATCAGTTCAGCGCATCCGGGACGATCGACAGTCTGCTGGTACTCGGGGTATCCTTCACACAATTACGGGGTAATGGACGTATCAATCCGAGCAGATTATTATAGACGAAGCGGAAGCCTCCGTTTTTGATGGCAAACTGACCGGACAAATGACCTGGAGTGTTCCGCAACCCGATCAGACCAATATACGGTTTCGCGGAGAACTCCATGATTTGACAGCCGAATCCCTGTTCAGGGAATATCCCGTTCTTGGGAAAAACGGCCGTTTTCATGAATATGTGACCGGCGCGATCAGCGCGGATGTGGATTATTACACCGAAATGAATGCATTATTTGAGCCGGATGTAGAGAGTATGGAAGCTTCCGGCAGTTTTGGCATGACACAATCACGCCTGCGGGAGCACCCTGTTCAAGAGCAGGTGGCATCATGGTTGAATACCCGGGAAATCGCCAATCTGGCCATCGATGAATGGACCGCCACTTTTTCTATCAATGAAGCTGTTCTCGGTTTTTCCGATTTTCGATTGACAAGTGAAAACATCGGCGTTGAACTGACGGGAACGCAGCATCTGGTTACAGACGAAATCGATTTTACGGCACAACTACTGTTGCCCGAAAGCTTCAGGGGAGGAATTGCATCCGTAATTTCAAGCCAGGCTGTGGATGCCCTGTCCCGGGATGACGGCATCATAGTAGTACCGGTCCGAATTACAGGGACCATGGACAATCCGGCGATATCCCCCCGTCAGAATATTATCGAAGATATCGACAGTGAAAAGCTTCAGGATGCCGGGAGAGACGTATTGCGGGATCTTCTCAATCGAAATTGACAATAGATGTTTCGGAATGGTCGATAATATCGGCTTTCCGTTGTCTCGGTACCAATAACCGGCTATGGATGTTTCATATTTCAATAAGCGTAATTCCGGGATTGCGACGGTCGGGGCGGATAGTTGACTGCAATTCCGGATAATTCGAGATCAGATGCTGTCCCTGCGGTGTCGTATTGGAGTATTTTTCACCCGGAAGATAACCCCGGATTACCCGTCGGTGTTTAAGTTCGTCCAGATGGGAAGGCAACGCCGCCTTGATTTGGCCTCCTTCACCGGATGAGCCCCATCCATGAACAACCTTGATCAACCTGATTCCCTGTAACTTTGCTTCATGGATTTTCATATCAAGCAGGTTGAGCGCATGGTCAACGCGTGGTTTTCCCGCTTTTAGATTGACATCCATTATCTGTTGATTCAGAGAATCATCTGGATCCCCGATGGCTGGTACTTTCGCTGTTTTGCGCTTTTTCCCGGCTTTTTTGGGGCTTGACTCATGCCGCTTTCCGGATTCGGTTTGTGCATCAGGCGGATGGATGGTCGATTGCGGAGATTGACGCGTCTCACAAAACGGACAAGTCACTATGTCATCGGGAAGTTCATTTCCACACGTATCACAAATTTTCATGGGCAGTTATCGGGAGTAGCATTTCAAAAAAAAATTTAATGTCCTGATCAGTTCATAGAAACCGGCCAGTCAGGCCAAATAATCACTTGCACGGCACACCCGGATCAATGAGTGTTTGAAATCGCCGGTATTACGAGTGATGATCGCATCAACCGACCCCGCCTCAAGGGCTGCAAAATGTTGAACGGCATCTTCAAAGTCTCTGAAATCTGAGCGTACGGCCAATTCGACAGCGCGATGCGAAACCGGGATGATGTTAACATATTTTATGATACCGGCGATGGCCTTGCGAGCGATTTTTGAATCGCCGTATTTGTCGAGCATATACCAGGCTGTGGTAATACTGGTGGAAGTGGTTACGAGTCGAACGGATTTCTCGCCGGCCTGTTCAAACAACCGAATAGCATCCCGATGAAACGGCTCCCGCCGGGCAAGTACATCAATCAGAATATTGGTGTCTACAAAAAGATCCGGCATTGTTGGAAATATCTTGTTGTTGCAGGCTGTTACCGGTGCCGCTCGAGCCGGTCGTCCCGTATGTCCCGTTTTTCATCGAAATCATCCGGCACCTGTATAACGCCATAAAACGAA
>CAYMBG010000010.1:0-2487 GCA_964388615.1 uncultured Chitinophagales bacterium
TGATGCGGTATCGGTCATTATGATTCAGCTCACGTAGCAACGATAGGAGAGACCGTTCCGCCCCATACAGATGTCCACTGTGCGATAAAAATAAAACTCGAATGCCGGACGAGACGGCGGAAGATTTCCGAACGATTTTTTGATACCTATTGGCAAGTTTTTGACCTTGTTTTTTAGCGTCATAATGATCCTCAAGGTGCATACGAGCGTTCAAAGACAGTTCCTGCCAGGCATCAGGATTCGAAAGAAGATATCCGAGATGCGAAGTGAGTTCATCCACATCCTTTTCATCAGCCAACAATCCACAAACCCCTTCCGGTATCACCTCGGGTATGTCACAGTGGCGGGTGCTAATCACCGGCATTCCAGAGGCAGCCATCTCAATAAGCGATATCGGAGCTCCCCCTTCACTGTCCCCGTCATCTGCGGTCACGCTTGGTGCCATATAGATATGGTGATCACGTGACAGGCGATTCAACTGCTTCTGTGACAGGAAACCGGTAAATGCAATACGTCCGGAAAGATTGGAATTCCGGATAAACGCCATGATTTTTTCTTTTTCACGTATACTCTCTTTTTCCCCGGTCGCATCCCCTACCAGTGTCACTTCAAGATCGTATTGTCCGGCCAACCGGTCCAGGGCCTGTAATCCGTATATCAAACCTTTTTTTGGTCGAAACGCGGCCGCCATTAAAATGCGGAAAGGCAGATCATCATTCTTTTTGCGGAGTTTGAATGGAATATCATCGAGATCAACACCCAGGTGATGTACTTTTACCAAACTGCTGTCACCTCCCATCATACGAACCTGTTGGGCCATATGGGAACCCTCACACAGGACCATATCCACATTTTGTAGCATATCCCGGTATCTTTTTTTCCATACCGGATTAACCTTGGGCAAATGTCCGACATCCTGCCCGTAAAACGTAACGATATGTCTGACACGTCGCCGCCTGCTGGTGGGAAGAAGCTGTAAAAAACGAAAGTTCTTCCAGGCCACCGGTCCGAAATGCGAGTGCAGGATATCGGGTTGCTCTTTTTTTGTCACCCATAAGTTGTACAGATGAAAATCAAGATGCCGGAAACACCTGGTGGTCAACCGGCTTGCATAGGATGACCCGCCCATCAGAGAATGAATATTCGGCAACCCGAATTGTTCCAGGTTTTCCGTCTCTTTACAAACAATATGCGAGGTAACCGTATCCGGCAGATTTTGTACTTGCTGGTAAAGCCAGGTCTGTGTCTGCGGTAACCAAACGGGAAAACTGTGAAGCACTTTGATGAAGCTTTTATCATTAGTCATGTGTCATCTCCCTATGTATTCGGACGCAAAGCCCGTAAAGCCTCCATGATCAGAGTAGACTGAAAATACCTTGCTATTGGAATGTAAAGGATGAGAAACAATGTGGCAACGCAAATCAGCGCTATGATATCCCCGGTCATGGCATGCTCATACCACAGTGAGATATCGTTCCAGGCCCGGAATACCTCCCTTAGGTTTTCCATAACCGGGACGGCAATCAATCTGTCAAACGACCAGACTCCGCTGATCAGGTTCCGGAATATCCATGTTATACCCCATGGCAGGCCCAAAGCCACAAAACAGGGTATGATATGATTAAAAAAACGCGACCAGGTCAGACCTATAAGCTGGTAGACCATAATCCAATGACCCACAATAAAATAAAAAACCGTTATAAAGGCATAGAGTCCAAGTAACACAAAAATGGAGTGGTATGCGCCGATCAAAAATACTGCTGTGTTTATAATGGCAAGTACCAGGTTCCAGTAAAACATGATATCGGCTCTGCCTTTGCTCAATACAATATTATTACTGGGATTTCCGAGCATCTTCAAAAAGCCCAGCATGGCCATCAATGGAATCAAACGAATGGTAAGTTCCCAGCCATCCCCGAACAAAACCGGCACAAGCCAGGGTGCGGTTAAAGTAGCTATAATAAACAGCGGAGAGAGAATAGTAATCACCCCGGTCATCAACTTCAGATAACCATTCCGCAAAATCCCATCATCGTCCTGACGGCTTGAAAAAACCGGTAAGGCAACACGGTTAAGCAGCGGAATGAGCCGCATAACCGGGAACAATATGATCTGCCATGCAATATGATAAGCGCCCAAAATTTCCGGACCGAAAAACCGCCCGATAATCAACTGGTCAATTCTTGTGGCATACACATTCAGTCCGCGCTCCCCCATCTGGAAAATCCCAAAACGAAGATGGGAGATCACCTTTGCGGGTCTGAACGCAAACGAAGGCCTCCAGCTTTTCATCCCATGCACAACATAGATCAGGGTCATGGTAGCCGATAAAACAATCTGCGACCAGATCAACGCATAAACTCCCCATCCCCAGAAAGCCATAACGACCGCTGTGACAAAACCGGTTACAGCTCCCAAACCTTCCGATATCGTTATTATCTTAAATGACAATGATTTACGTAACATGACCTCATAAAGTGCACCCGT
>CAYMBG010000010.1:2587-40873 GCA_964388615.1 uncultured Chitinophagales bacterium
TTATTATCTTAAATGACAATGATTTACGTAACATGACCTCATAAAGTGCACCCGTTGCAAACAACGGCAGCACCAGTCCACCGAGTCGCAATAATGTTGTTACTTCGGGTTGCTCGTAAAACTGGGCAAACAGGGGCGCCGTTATCAGTATCAGAAGGTACAACCCCGTACCGGCCATAATATTAATCCAAAATAAGGTGGACAGTTGTTGATGGTCTTGATTGCGGAAATGGATTACGGCATTGCTGGTTCCGCCGTCGGCGAAAATCCGGGATATTCCGATAATGACCATCGCCATGGCAAGCAATCCGAAGTCGGATGCTTCCAGCAGTCTGGCAAGAATCACATACTTCAAAAGTTCAAGACCATTTGAAAAAAGACCGGATAGGCCGCTCCAGCCCGCTCCTCGATATGCCCTGTCTTGCAAGCTCATGATTTTCTGGTCTTCCCGGAAGTCGTGTCCGTTTGATATTTTTTCAATACCCGGATCAGGCAGCTTGTCCCATAGAAACGGCTGATAACCGGTGCATCAAGAGCCAGGGCGCCAAAACTTTTTTTAAAGGCATCCACGCCGGATATTCCCATATTCGGATTGAAATCAAACCACCGCTGTCCCTTTTTACAGGTATCCTCGATAATTTTTGCGAAAAGCAGGTTAGCCGCACGGGTTCTTTGCTCTGCGGTGTCGGAAGCGCCGTGCCAGTAAGCAGTGTGATTGCGCCCATGCAGCAGTATCGCTCCGGCTGCGATACGACCATCCCTTTCTGCGATCCATAAATCAGATGCTCTGACTTCTGACAATATTTTGAAGAATCGCCATGAATAAATGTAGGAGGGAGGTGGATCCCAGCGGTTTGCCGAGGCAAGATAGAGACGATAATAAGTTTGCCAATCATTTTCCGAAGACGCCCGCCTCACGGTGACGCCGGCACGGGTCGCTTTGTTGACTTTAGGCCTGATTCCCTTACGCCATTTTTTGGTTTCGGTTATGGCCGAAAAACCACCGGAACAGTCAATTACCCGGGTATGGTCAGAACTCATATCTGCTCGTAACTTCAAGAATTCCGGCTGACCCGCAATGCTTTTCAGGTCCGTCGGCCTGTTCCATTCACTGCCGTCCGTTAACTTCGGCTGACCTTCATCCGGTATTCCCATCAATGGAAACCACCGTATTGTCAATGATCCGCAATATGAAAACAACCCCTGAAGCAAAGCTTGTATATCGCCTGGAGCCAGTGGGTCTGCGGTTTTTGACAGCCAGGTCCCATAGGTCCCGGCCGGCGCGGCATGCCACTGAGCCCCCAACCCAAACAGGATTTTCTGTCGACTCAATGGAATTAACACTTCTCTGCCCGAGGGGAGGCGCGCGAAACAGGGATACGGTTGGAATTTTCCACGGGTATACTCGGACCAGACTTCCGCCCAGTCAGGTGACTGAAAAAACGAAGCCACTGGAGCATGGTCAAACCAAAATTGCCAGTCATCCCGCTCAGCTTTTCTTAGCATTGCAAGGGTAACGTCGGTTCCATTCCCGTTTTTCTTACGTTGAATCATCCTGTTTCTGTTAGCAATGATAATCAACAAGCACCTTGTAAACCCGATCGGCGACTTGCTCACTTTCCTTTGCCAGATCCGGGTAAATCGGCAACCTGATAAGGGTGTTGGCAAGATATTCGGTCCGTGGCAGCGACAGAGGAGTATCAATCACCTTTCTGGCGTAGGGAGTATTATGAAGCGGTACATAGTGAAAGGTAGCCTCGATCCCCTCCGAACGCAGTGACTGAAGCAGTGGACCGCGATCCTCCGGATCTTTCACATGAAAGTAAAAAATATGGTAATTGGACTGCGCATGGGAAGGAATTGCCGGCAGATCAATCCAGCCACGTTCTTTGGCTTCCAGAAGCCGGTTATGGTAATCAAACCATACTTTTTTTCTGCGCTCTAATATAATTCCTCTTTTCTGCAACTGAACCTCCAGCACTCCCGCCAGGATGTCCGAGGGGATATAGCTGCTCCCTTTACTCACCCAGGTGTATTTGTCAATTTCACCCCGCAGAAAAGCGGACCGATTGGTTCCTTTTTCCCTGATCCACTCCGCTTTTCGGGCAATATCCCCGTTTTGAGTGAGAAAAGCACCTCCCTCTCCACAAGTAAAATTTTTGGTGTCATGAAAGCTGAAACAACCGATATCACCTATGGTACCTAAGGCCCGTGAATCACTCCATGCTCCAACCGCCTGAGCGGCATCCTCGACAATGGCAATGTTCTGGTGTTCCGTTTGATGCCGGTCGGCCAGATCCTGTAAACTTTTCATATCCGCCGACACCCCGGCGTAATGGATGGGAATTATGGCCCTGGTAGCCGATGAAATTTTTTTTTCCACATCCAGGGGATCTATGGTCAGGTCCTGTGAACGGATCTCCGCAAATACGGGTATTGCTCCCTGCATGCGTATGGCATTCGCTGTTGAAACAAACGTAAATCCCGGCAGTATCACTTCATCGCCCTGCTCAATATCCAGCGCCATCATGGCCATCTCAAGGGCATGAGTGCAGGAAGTTGTAAGGTAAACATATTTGGACTCCAGCCACTCCGCCAATTGTGCTTCCACTCGTTTACTAACCGGTCCGTCGCCATGCCAGGTATCCCCATTGATGACCCGGCATGCGGCATCTTGTTCAGCTTCGTCTTTGAAAATTCTGTTAAATGGAATTAAATGAGACATTAGGCGAAATCAATAAAATGGTAGTTCACTCAATGGGATTAATTTCGTAATTTAACCAAAAGTGAATCAAATGTTAGTCCTTTCATGATTTCAAATACCCTCTCCGACAAAATTACCCGCCAGGGTCTGACCTACGACGACGTACTGCTTGTTCCCGGCTATTCCAAAACACTTCCCCGCGATGCCGATACCTCGGTCGAGCTGGTCCCCGGGCTGACTCTGAATATCCCTATTATGGCCGCTGCAATGGATACGGTATCCGAGTATCGGCTGGCCATTGCACTGGCACGGGAAGGCGGCATGGCCATGCTTCATAAAAATATGTCGATTGAAAACCAGGCCGAACAGGTCAGGCTGGTCAAGCGCAGTGAAAGTGGAATGATTGTGGATCCGGTCACACTTGGGGAACACGCTACCGTTTTGGAAGCGCGGGATCTGATGCAAAAACAAAAAATTGGTGGTATTCCGGTAGTTGGCGATGAAAAAAGGCTCAGGGGTATTGTTACCAACCGCGATCTTCGGTTTGAAACAAATAACAGTAAGTTGCTGGGAGAAATCATGACCAGTGAAAACCTGATCACCGCCAAGGAGGGGACGACACTCGAAGAAGCCGAGAACCTGCTTCAAAAGTACAAGATTGAGAAACTTCCCATCATCGATAACTCCGGGATTTTAATCGGTCTTATCACCTTCAAAGACATCGAAAAAAAGAAAAATTTTCCCAATGCCTGTAAGGACCAACATGGCCGGCTGCGAGTAGGCGCTGCGGTCGGAATCGCCCAGGACACCCTCGACCGTACAGCAGCTCTTGTCAACGCCGGTGTTGACATCATCACAATCGACACCGCTCACGGCCATTCACATGGGGTTATAGAGACCGTAAAACAGATTCGTAACAATTATCCGGATCTCAGCATCATAGCGGGTAACATTGCAACCGTGGACGCTGCAAAGGCCTTGCATGAAGCCGGAGTTGACGCCGTTAAGGTTGGGGTGGGACCAGGCTCCATATGTACGACCCGGATCGTGACCGGTGTCGGTGTACCACAGCTTAGTGCTGTCATGGAGATTGCCGAGTTTACCCAAAAAGCCGGAATCGGACTAATTGCAGATGGGGGCATCAAACAAACCGGTGATATTCCCAAGGCAATTGCCGGTGGCGCCAATACCGTCATGATCGGATCCCTGTTCGCAGGTGTGGATGAAAGTCCGGGCGAAACCATTATTTATGAGTCGCGCAAATTTAAAACCTACCGCGGTATGGGTAGTTTAAGCGCCATGTCACAGGGCAGCAAGGATCGCTATTTTCAGGATGTGGAAGATGATATAAAGAAGATGGTCCCGGAAGGAATCGAGGGCAGAGTACCCTACAAAGGGCATCTTTCGGAAGTAGTTTATCAGATGACCGGGGGACTTAAAGCTGCGATGGGCTACGTCGGAGCATCAGCCATCCGCGATCTTCAAAAAGCGGAATTTGTTCATATATCACCGGCCAGTGCCTATGAAAGTCACCCTCATTCCGTGCACATCACACAGGAAGCACCCAATTATTCAGGAAGATAACCGTTTATTGCTCATACCACATTGAATCAGAATTTCCTGAATCCGCCTGTAAGTGCTGATTTTTTTTACAATAGCCCGTTTGCTTGAATCACCGTGACAAATCTATTTGAAACCGTCATATCCCTGCTGAAAAAACTTCTTCAACGCAGAAACGAAGACGTCACCCTTTTACTCTTCGATGAGGAAAATCCCCATCAACAGGACAGTTATACCTTCATTCCGTGGAATCTCTTTTTGTTTCTGGGCAGTCTCAATCTGGCCGTGATACTGATCATTATGTTATTTTTTTTCCTTACGCCGTTTGGGACCATGCTGTTTAATAAAGAAGACCGCGCGCTTCGTCATTCCGTGGTTGAAATCAGTCAGAGGGTAGCTGCATTACAGGACACCCTGGAAGCACGTGACCGTCAGCTTTCAGAAATTCAGAATGTCATACGCAGTCAGGCAGACACCACCTTCGACATCCAGGCCACCGATGAGTGGAGAACCGTTTACGGTGAAGATCAGCAGGCCGAATCCGGACCCGATCAACAAGCCATAACTTTCCAAACCATCGGAAGCAGTACCCAGGCACTAAGTAGTGATGAAATCCTGTTTTCCGATATCTTTTCAGGCACTGTCATGTTTCCGGCCGAACCACCCGTTGACGGATCACTGACCGGCAACTATCGTCCCGAAGAGGGACACTTTGGTATGGATATCGCAGCAAGAGAAGGCGCAGATGTTCGTTCCATTGCTGATGGTATCGTCATAAGCAGCGACTGGTCGATCAACAACGGACATGTATTGCATATTCTTCACGGCGACGGTATTATATCCGTCTTTAAACACTTTTCAGAGGTCTACCTTAGCAGCGGTGATATTGTAAGAAAAGGAGATATCATCGGCAAAGTGGGTCAAACGGGGCTGCTTGCATCCGGACCACACATACACTTTGAACTCTGGAAAGATGGTATAGCACTGGATCCGGCTTTGTATATCAACCTGGACTAATTATTATCCAATTTCAAATCACAGTTAACATTCATAAAAATGTTCGGAACAAACAACAGTAATAAAAACGCCATGAAACAAGACAACTCAGGTCAACCCAATGTGAACATGATCAGCAGTGGTACCAAGCTGACCGGTTCACTCCACACAAAAAATGACATTCGAATTTCAGGAACCATTGATGGCGAAATACACGCAGAAAACAAGTGTATTCTTTCCGATTCAGGAAGTATTACCGGTAATCTCCGCACCAAAGAAGCCGATATCGCCGGAACCATCGATGGGGAGCTTATTGTCAGCAACCGTCTCACTCTTAGAGCTACCGCCAAAATCACCGGTGATATTACGACAAAAGTGTTGATGGTCGAAGAGGGGGCTCGTATCGATGGCGCATGTCGCATGAATGATGAAATTGACCTGAATCAACCAGATTCTGCAAAAAAGGAGAAAGCAACTAACAAGGAAAAAGTCACCAACAATGATTCCCAAAAACAGAAACCAGAGAGTGTTTAAAAGAAGATAAAGACGATACTCATTTTTACCGGTAACACTCCTGCAGAATCTCTCTTGATACACCTTTTCCCATGCCTGTCAAAAATCTTGCCAAATATGGACAATATATTGCATTAGGTGCTCATATAGCAGCTTCCATGATTGTACCGGTAGTCATTGGTATTTATATCGACAACCGATGGGATATTACGCCTTGGGGTGTTATTATCGGGGCTCTTGCAGGCTTTTCCGGGTTGATAGGAATCGTCATCAAACTGGCATACCGGACCGGAGAAACAGAGTACTCCCCACCCAAAAAAGATTCATAATGGTTCGATTCAGTAGTTTTGTTTTATTATTTGACATATTGATGATCCTGCTCGCAGGATTGCCTTTATGGCTTTTTGTAAGCCAGGAGGTGTTTTTGGCTGTTTTACTCAGCCTGGTCATTACAACAACACTCGGAATACTCAGTTTCATACCATTCACAAGAATGTCAGCACCCTCCATGAACCGCTTCATGGCTGCCATGCTTGGAGCAATGATGATTCGAATGGTATTCATTGGCGTGGCTGTAGTAGTCGTCTTTATTTTTACAGAAATGAATCAAATCGCCTTTACAGTTGCCTTGTTATTTTCCTATATTTGCAAATCTGCATTAGAAACTTATATGTTGACCCGTCGAAAAAGCGGACATACAGCCAAGTAGTTACAATGAAACCAATATTCCGTCTCCTATTTCTGATACTTTTATTCACAACCGGAATTTCTGCCACATCCCAGGCAGAAACGGAGGATCAGAACAGGGTGGATCTGATTGGAAAAGTGGTCGACCACCACTACCTTGACTTCAAGCCTCTTGGCACCATAGAATTACCCCGTTTCATCTACGACGATGGCGAATTTTTCTTCTACCGAAACACAACCTCTCTGCTGAATCAAGAGAGCGATCGGTTTACCGACGCTTCCTATCTGGATTCGCAGTTAGAAAAAGTCGACGGTCAAATTGTTCCGGCTTCTTACGAGGTTGTCAGAAGCGACGGAACCACTCCCGACTTCGACTTCTCTATCACATCGCATCTGATTTTTTTCTGGCTGGCAGCAATTATTACATTACTGGTATTTCTGCCTCTTTCCCGAAAATACAAACAGGGTACAGGAAGACGAACAGAGCCCAAGGGGCCTTTCCAGAACATATTTGAAACCCTTGTCATTTTTATCCGCGACGATATTGCGCTTCAAAACATTGGGCCCGGAAAGTATCAAAAATTCACACCTTACCTGCTGACTGTTTTTTTCATGATCCTTTTCATGAACTTTTTCGGTCTGATGCCATGGGGGGTATCTTCTACAGCGGATATCACCGTGACCGCGGTTCTGGCCATATTCACTTTTCTTGCCACACAGATTTTTGCCAGCAAAGAGCATTGGAAGCATATATTCTGGTTCCCCGGGGTACCGGTACCTATCAAATTCATCCTGATGCCGGTCGAGTTACTTGGACTGTTTACCAAACCTTTTGCTCTTTGTATTCGACTTTTCGCCAATATGGCGTCCGGAAAAATTTTAATATTTTCTTTACTTGGAACCATTTTTATATTCTCTGAACTTTTTGGACCCGGCATAGCATATGGTACATCATGGATATGGGTCCTTTTAACACTTTTTGTTTACCTGATCAAAGCATTGGTCAGTTTCATCCAGGCTTATGTTTTCACCATATTGTCGGCACTGTTCATTGGACTTGCCGTGGATGATCACAGTGAAGAACAAGCTCACTGATTTCCAACAGATAACGATTAATCTTAAATAAACCGGAGTAACATAATGGAAATGGAATTAGCACATTTGGCCGCCGGATTCGGGGCAGGAATCACAACAATAGGAGCAGCTATTGGTATTGGTATGATCGGTAAGGGAGCAATGGAGGGTTCTGCCCGTCAACCGGAAGCTTCCGGGGATATTCGAACATCCATGTTGATCTCTGCTGCATTTATCGAGGGTGTCGCTCTGTTTGGTCAGGTGGTTTGTATCATTCTCGCCCTTAGTTAAGCAGCAGCACTACATCGACGTTTTTTAACCAAACATGGATATTACCATGAACCCTGTAATAGCACAAGGCTTGCTTGATGTTGATTTCGGTCTTTTTTTCTGGGTCTTCATCACTTTTCTGCTTTTTCTGTTATTGATTTCCAAGTTCGCCTGGAGACCTATTCTCAACGCGTTGGATGAGCGGGAAAAAGCAATAAAGGAATCTTTGGAGTCCGCCGAGAAAGCGAAAAATGATGCGGAGGCTATCTCCCGCGATAATGAAAAAGCGCTCAAGGAGGCAGAGTCCATTTCACAAAAGATTCGTAAAAAAGCACTTGAAGAAGCAGAAGCCGTACGGGCTGACCGGATTGAAAAAGCAAAAGAAGAAGCATCAAAAATGCTTGAACAGGCTCGCGAAACCATCGAGCAGGAGAAAAAACAAGCCTTAATTGAACTTCGTGGCGAAGTTTCTCGCCTTGCTACCCAGGCCGCTTCCCGTATCCTTGATGAAGAGTTGGATGAAAAACGCAATAAAAAAATTGTGGATCGCTTCATTGATGAATTGAATTAACAACAGGAAACATGAATGTAACCAAAGTTGCCAAACGATATGCGTCCGCACTTTTTTTAGAGGCCAGGGAGCAAAAACTCCTTGACAAAGTATCGGACGACATGCGATTTATCAGTGATGTCATATCCGGATCCTCCGAATTACGCACTTTTCTGAAGAGCCACATCATAACCAGAAAACGCAAAACAGAGGTCCTTGATGATCTGTTAGATAAAAATGTTGGCAAACTAACCAAACAATTCTTGCATTTGATTATCACCAAAAGGAGGGAAGATCAGCTGCTCGGAATCTCTCTGGCGTATCTAAAACGCTATGAAAATGAACAGGGAATCCAGAATATTGATGTTTACGTGGTTTCTAAACCTGATACCTCGCAAAGCAAAAAGCTTCAGGATGCCTTGGGGAAAAAAACCGGGAAGCAGGTTCGAATCACTTACATTGAAGATTCGTCTCTTAAAGGTGGAATGGCAGTTCGAATTGACGATACTGTGATCGACGGCACGATAAAACATAAACTTCAACAGCTTGAAGCGACATTCCAACAAGCTGGGATGTAAATTTACATACCAAGTATTGACAAGCCAGGAATATGAGTCACGTTAAACCAGAAGAAGTTTCCACCATACTCCGTAAACAACTGTCCGGTTTTGATACCGACACCGATGTTTATGATGTAGGCACCATCCTCGAAGTAGGAGATGGTATCGCCCGGGTCTACGGGTTATCCAATGTTCAGGCGGGAGAATTGATCGAATTACCCGATTCCAAGGATGATGAGGGAAACCCTATCCGCGGAATGGTTCAAAACCTTGAGGAAGACAACGTGGGTATCGTGCTCTTTGGCGGAGCACAATACATCAAAGAAGGGGATAAGGTTCAACGAACACAGGAAATCGCATCCCTGCCTGTGGGTGAAGGAATTCTGGGCCGTGTCATAGACCCTCTCGGCCTTCCGGTAGATGGGAAAGGGCCCGTTTCCGGAGAAACGTTTATCATGCCGTTGGAACGGAAAGCTCCAGGCGTTATTTACCGTGAACCGGTATCCGAGCCCGTTCAAAGCGGACTCAAAGCCATTGATGCCCTGATACCTATTGGACGTGGTCAGAGAGAATTGATTATTGGTGACCGTCAGACCGGTAAAACCGCCATCGCTATCGACACCATCATTAATCAAAAACGTACACAGGATACCGATAAACCTGTCTACTGTGTGTATGTTGCTATTGGTCAAAAGGCATCTACGGTAGCACAGGTCAATCAGGCACTTGAAGAGAACGGGGCTTCCGACTACACCGTAATTGTTTCCGCAGCGGCTTCAGAAGCCGCTCCTCTGCAATATATCGCTCCATTTGCTGGTGCAGCCATTGGAGAATATTTCCGGGATACCGGCCGCCATGTTCTGGTTGTTTTCGATGATCTTTCCAAACAAGCAGTTGCATACAGAGAACTTTCCCTGTTACTGCGACGTCCTCCGGGAAGAGAGGCGTATCCGGGAGATGTTTTCTATCTGCACAGCCGGCTGTTGGAACGCGCAGCGAAAATCAACTCCAATGACGAGGTGGCCAAAAACATGAATGATGTCCCGGAAGTACTCCGGGATAAAATCAAGGGTGGTGGTTCATTAACAGCATTGCCGATCATCGAAACCCAAGCAGGCGACGTCTCCTCCTATATCCCTACAAATGTGATCTCCATCACAGACGGACAAATATTCCTGCAGACCAACTTGTTTAACTCCGGTGTACGTCCTGCTATTGATGTCGGTATCTCCGTTTCCCGTGTTGGTGGCGCCGCCCAGGAAAAATCCATGAAGAAACTGGCCGGAACCATGAAACTGGATCTGGCACAGTATCGCGAACTCGAGGCCTTTGCAAAATTTGGCTCGGAACTGGATGCCTCCACACAACGTCAGCTTAACCGCGGAGCCAAAACCGTTGAATTGCTGAAACAGGGACAATACGTTCCCTTGTCGGTAGAAAACCAAATAGCCCTGCTATTGGCTAATACGCAAGGTGTTCTTGAAAAACTGCCGATTGAATCCATTGCCGACTTTGAAGATCAATACCTGGAATCATTGAATTTGAAGTATGCAGATGAGATGAAGGAACTGGGTGTTTCCGGAGAACTTAGCGACGACTTTGCAGAAAAATTGGAGAAAGAAGCTATCTCTATCCGGAAGCAAATTTTAAGCGAACAGGAGAAGCAAGAGGCTTGATATGGCAAACCTGCGAGACATACGAGACCGGATAGCTTCGGTAAAAAATACCCAGCAAATTACCCGTGCCATGAAAATGGTAGCTGCGGCCCGATTGCGCAAAGCGCAGGGTCGTATGGAAAGTGCCCGGCCCTACACCTACAAACTCGAAGAAATCATTCGCAGGCTGGTTGATAAAACCGATACGGAAAATCCTTTCTTTCGAACTACTGAAACCCCCGGGAATATCTTGATCCTGGTCATGGGATCTGATCGCGGCCTTTGTGGTGGTTTCAACACCAACTTGTTCCGGGTCGTAGAAAATCATATTCATGAAAATTTTTCAGAGCATCTTGAAGAGAAGACCCTCTCCATGATTTGTTTCGGGAAAAAAGCTTATGATTACTTCCGGGTGAGGAAATACCCTGTAGTTGACCATAAATTAGGTTTTTTTGAAAAGCTTGAATACGAACACGTTACAGAAGTGGTAAACGGAGTAACGCATCAGTTCAAGCAGGGTGATTATGATGAAGTCTACCTTGCATATAACGAGTTCAAGTCGGTTATTGCACAACGCCGTAAATTTGTGAAAGTGCTTCCTGTTGAACAGGATGCCGGTACAACAAAATCGACCGAAGAAACGGATAAAAAATCGAAGTCATCTCTCAAAGATCTGGCAGATGTGGATTACATCTATGAGCCCGACCCGGATACCATATTAGATTACATACTTCCCCTTTCTATAAATATTCAGCTTTGGCAAGCATCGCTTGAGTCATACGCTTCAGAACAGGGAGCACGAATGACCGCGATGGACAGTGCAACGGAAAATGCTGATGAAATCATCGGCGATCTTGAGCTTAAATACAACCAGGCCAGGCAAGCTGCAATTACCACAGAAATTTCTGAAATAGTTTCAGGTGCTGAAGCGTTATCCGAATAAATTTTGTATATTTATTGATGACAATGACACGGAGAGATGGCAGAGTGGTCGAATGCGGCGGTCTTGAAAACCGTTGAGCCGCGAGGCTCCGGGGGTTCGAATCCCTCTCTCTCCGCAAAAAAAAGCTCCTAATTGGAGCTTTTTTTTTATCCCTACAGTGTAAATCAATCCCATATGAAAAAAATAGCCCCAAGGATATCAGGTTGGTTGACAATTGTGCTGTTGAGTTTCTCTTTATCCAACCTCAACGCGCAAGATACTGTCCGCGTGGATTTTCAGGAGTTTGTAGACATTGCAACTTCCCATGCCTCAAATCTTGATGCACGTAGAAAACAAATAGACCTGGCGGAAAACAGGCTGGAACAAGTACAGGCATCCCGAATACTACCTGATCTTGAGCTCACCACCGCTCATGGACTTGTCCCGGGGGTCAAATCTCAAGATCCTGATCTTTCATCAGGCCAATATTACCTGGATCCTAACCTTGAAAATGACTGGGAAGACTGGGGGATCTTTACACAGGCTCAAATTTCTGGTATTCAACCCATTTACACCTGGGGGGGATTGAAAAATGCTTCTAATGCTGCTCAAAAAGGAGTCGAAGCGGCACAACATGAATTCGACTCCGAAAAAGACTCTTTCAAACTGCAGCTTTTTGAACTTTATCAATCCGCCTTGTTGGTAATGGAACTCGAGCGCCTTGTCAATGATGCCGTCTCACAACTGAATCAGGCAGAACAAGAACTGGAAAAACTCAGAGAAGAGGGGGATCCTTCTCTTGAAGAAAAGGATGTATTTGAATTTTATATCTTCAAAGAGGAATTCCAGGCCATGATTGTCGAGGTGAAACAAACAAAGAATTTCATATTCCAATCATGGGACATTGTACTTGCTTCGGACGGCTACACCCGCTACCTGCCCCGGGAACGATTTCTTGACCCGGTTCCGGTCCGCATACAGGAATTGTCATTTTATCAGAGCAATGCCATTGATAACCGCTCAGAGCTAAGGGGCATTGAAGCGGCCAGGGAAGCAGCCAGGTACGGTGTGCAAGCGGCTCGTTCGCAATATTATCCCAATCTGGTAATGGGTCTCAGTGCCGGTTTGGGTTACACTCCCAACCGACCACGCCAAACCAATCCCTTTATCAGGAACCGAACTAATTTCATGTCGGCCAGTGTCGGTTTCGGATTTCGTCAAAACCTGAACTTCCGGCAAGTCAATAAAAATGTTCAACGTTCCCGAATCCAGCAACGTCAGGCCGATGATTATCAGAATGCGGCACGGGACGGAATTCAGCTTGAACTAAATGAGCAATATCGCAACGCCAAAGTAACAGAATCTCGTAAAAACAGTAAGTCCAATGCCCTTCAGTTGAGCAATGAATGGCTGCGCACCGAACAAATCGATTTTGACCTGGGCTTTGGAGATATTAAAAACCTGGTCGATGCCGTTAAAAAGAAAATGGAATTGGAACTGGAAGTCACTGAACTGACTTTTGATTTGAATTTGTCCATCGCAAAACTGCATAGAGCTGCCGGATTACCACTTCAGGAACTGATCACTAACTCTGGCAGAACTTCGCATTGAAACTCTGATATACTAATTCCATTTTTAAACGTTATCCATTATACATTCATCCAGCACAGCATCCAACTGATTAATATGACTACTATCAAGCTAATCCTGACATTCTTTATCCTCGTTTCAGGCCTGATTCCCGGTTTCGCTCAATCCAATGAAGCTGACCAGATTCGCTCGATCCTTCAGGAACGGGACCATGAAATCAAGGAATTGATAGGCCCGGAAAACACCGAATATACCGAAGACCAGCGTCAACAGCTTCGCAGTATCATAAACGATATGATGGATTACCGTGAGATGGGACGTCATGCACTTGATGAAAAATTCTCGGAACTGGATACCGATCAACAGGATGAGTTTATTGAACTTTTTACTAAAATAATCCGTGATCAATCCCTGCAACAGCTTGATATTTACCGGGCGGAGGTTAATTATGAGGATATCCAGGTATCAGAAGATACCGCTAAGGTCATCACTACGGCCATCCTCGATGAACGAAGGATACCGGTTAACTACCGCATGAAGAAAAAGGAGGGAGAGTGGTTTATTACCGACATGTCAGTCGACAGTGCATGGACAGCCGAATCTTACCAGCGCTCTTTTCAAAATATTATCCGCCGAAGAGGATTTGATGCCCTGTTGGAAAGCCTTAGAAAGAGAGCAGGGCAGATATCCTGACCCGTTTCGATTTACTCAGACAACGAAGCAATCAGTCCCAGTTTTTGGGATTCCCTGAGATAAAGGTAAAAACTCGAACGCGCCTCAGATGACAACTTGAATCTGGGATGGTTTGCAAGATTTCTTCCTCGCATTTTTAACCATCCTGTCCATACCAGGCTCTTGGGGCTGTTTCGCAATCCGGCCAAAAACGCTTTGTAGGGTTTTGATCCGGCTTCGCCCTCTAACCCATGTACCATAAGCCATGCAAAGGAGGTGTCCAGTTTACTTATTTGCTGCTCCGGTACATTTTTCATGACAGACCGGAGAGGGTTTTTCCCCTTAACAGGAAAACGAAGTTCCGGAAAATAACGTACCAGCAAACTCTCGGCATACCCCCCGGATTTGTCTTGAATATATGGATGATGCACATATTCGGGATGATCAAGATGTACGATCACACCATCAAGCAGACTAAAATCCTCGCCGCTGTTCATCGCCTCCAGCTGACATCGAATGCGTTCGGGATGGTACCAATCCGTTTCACTCCAATAAGCCACATAGCTTCCATCAGCATGATCAAGGCCACGATTTAGTGCCGTTGCCATTGAAAACACACCATCCTGTTGAAGATGAATATAGCGTAATTCATCAGAGGGTATCTCATCCAATAACGGAGCCAAATCCTTATCACCGTAATTGATCACAACAAGCTGTTTGTTTGGCCAACTTTGTTCTTGATAGCATAAAATAGATCTGGCAATGCCACCAAAATTATTCCCGGCCGGCAGGAGGCAGCTGACCATCGGTTTGTTTTGTGTCATACTGACCTAATATTGTCTTTGTAGTATATGTGTCCTTTTCTTTTTTGGCGGTATTTCTTACAACAAGATGGAGGGTGTAAATCTCCATGCATTAACGCACGATCATGTCCTGTACGGGACCATCGCTTGCAATAATTTTCTTACAGCCGGCAAACTGGATTGATGGTGCCACTCTTTTTCGGCATATGCCCTTGCATTATCAGAAAGTTGCTTAAGCTTCTGTTTATTTTCAAGCAGATCCGTAATCTCGGAAACATACGACTTTCGGGATACCCGCAAACCTATCTGATCCGGCATCACATCTCCGTGTATGGCACCTTCAAACGTAACAATGGGAAGGCCGCATGCGGCTGCTTCGGAAACAGCCCTTGGATGATCACTGCGTACTCCCCCATAGAAAAAAAGCTTTCCACGATTCATAAGTTCGGGAACCTGGGAGTAAGGAACTGCGCCAAACCAGTTTATCTCAGGATACCGCTTTCTGTAATTATAAAGTTCTGATCCCCCACCTATCACACCTATTTTCAAATACTTGGAAAGTTCTATCAATGCTTCCAACTTGTCGGTAGGTGATAAAACATGTTGCATACCAATGACATCACAATCCTTCTTTGCATAATGATCGGGTGCAAAGTGGCGTATGTCGACAGATTTGGCCAGATGGATCAATTTTCGGTCATCCAAAACAGTACGCCAGAAGCGAAACGATCTTTTAGTGAGGAGCTGCCTTTGCCACTCTGTTTCGTAAAGTACGGCAACGGCATGTTTGATGACCGGGTGATAACAAGTACCATCAACAATCACAGCAAAGGGTATGTTTGAGGGAATCAATACTTGCTTTGCAAGTTGAATTCCAATTTCGCCATCCAGACCCTTGATAATCACAAAATCGACCTCAGCATTACGTATAGCCTGATTCAATGAATCCGAGGTATGTTTTTTGGGGTCACCTTCTTGCGAATCGGTACCAAAAAGGCGCACGGTCAACGCAGGCAGATCATCATACTGACAATCGGCACTATAAGCCTGTGTACCGGCTGCCCATAATTCCGTGGGATACCCCTTTTGGGTCATGAGGGAGGGGAACCATTTATCACTATTTGCCAGCTCCAAAAAACCGTCGTTATCCGTCAGCTCATGGTATACCGGCAGGGAAAGTACGTATTTAATGTTCATAAATTGAATGTTTACGGAATTACAGCCACCTGTGCGAACTTAAACCACCTGTTGATGGCCTGGGATGCCATGTATCACGGTACATTTCAGGATCAATATACGAATCTGAATGAGAAAAAGGGATGGGAGATATGGTACATTGGATTCCGTTCTATCCCGAAGATTTAATGCACGATCAGAAAATTGTAATTGGCGGGCATCCCGTTATTCAGGTCGCCTGTTCCCACATATTCGATAATCTCTCCGCCTAAAAACCTCCGGACCAGTCTCTTCCTGAAACCACCGACCTCCTCAAGAAACGAGACACTCTGGAAATCCTGCAGCCGACGAAACACTTGCCGGTCCCCTGAAAGGTAGGCGACCTCGATCTCTTTTGGGATGTCATTACCAGCAATATCACTATACTGATTGATCTGAATGCCCGTGGGTTGTTTTAATGTGGTAGCTAATCCTTTGTTTTCAAGTGCAATACCGATCACCGAATCATCCGACCTGTTTTTGGGTACAAGATAGTATCCTGTATGAAATCCCTCGTCGGTGTGGGTAATATGTCGAAACCCTTTGTCGACAATCTTTGAAGATAAGTCCGTCTGATAGGTGTGATCCATATAAGCTGTACCTCTCACAGCCAGTGTGTCGTCATTCACAGCGACCGTGCCCTCAACAGATGCCTTGGGAATATGCACAAAAATACCCATATCATCATCTTCCACACGGGTAATGCCGTCACCACTCTTATATCCGGGGTGTATATCATGGAAGTCCAGGTCAACCAGATAGGAGGTACCATCTTTGGTAGTGTTAAAAAGTATGTGATGTGACTCAGGCAGCTTCCCTTTAAAATAGATCTCGCGTCCCTCATGCAATCGCATCTTGTGTTGTTGCTCATCAATCACAAGCCTGTCCAGTGAAAACTCCCTGGCTACATTGTAATTGGCACCATTGAAATTGGATACAAAAAGTTTTCCACCGCTCACGGCACTTTTTAACGTTCCGAAATTGGCAAGCGAAAAGGTAATATGCAGCTGCAGGTCGTTTTCTAAAAAAATATGATAAACCCAGAACTCGTTATAATAACTCCCTTCTTTGGTATGAGGTAGCATGTCGCTTTCATTAGTATTCGTCAACATGACGGTATCGGATTCCAGATCGTTCGAGTACGCTACCTGATTGATTAGTGAAATACCGAATACCAGGGAAATTAACAAAAGCATTTGGCATAAAAGGGATGACTGGAAAAGCTGTCTGCGATTGTTGAAGTTATTATTTGAATTCATCATTGCTATGGAATTAAATTTGATCCCCGGTAAAGGTGACCAACAGACCGGTTATTTTACCGGTTTTGAATGTTTCATTGCACACATAGATCGTAACGTGAGAACACTTATTCTATTACGGCAAGCGTTTTATCTGAGAAACCAAAAATCTTCTTGAACACCGAAAATGTTTTTTAAAATTTGTAACTTTTTGTCTGTCCGGCATCATATATATGTAATTTTTGCATGAGATATCTACTTGCTCTACTACGTCCACTTATTGGCCTGAACTACAAATTTCCTGTTGCCATACTGGTCACTTCCGTGATACTGGCATCGGTTTCTGCGTTTTATGCCGGAAAACTCAATATTGACACCGATCTTGCCAGCCTGCTTCCCGACGATTATGAGAGCGTGCAAGCCCTGGACAGACTCCGGGAATCGGTCGGAGGGGAAACCCCTTTGCAAGTCGCAATACACTCACCCGATTTTGAAGCCAATAAAGCCTTCGCCGAAGATTTGATCCCAAGGGCTATGGATCTCTATGATGACCGTCGTGACGATCACTATGTAAATCGTTACGAGTATCGCCGTGATGTTGAAATCCTCAAGGACTACGCCGTTTACCTCTCCACCAATCAAGAGATTGAAGAGATTATAGCTTACCTTGAAGACCGCATCGATGAAGCCAGGTTGGAGGCCAATCCCTTCTTTGTTGATTTTGAAGATGATTTCGATGATGAACAGGAGGAAGAAGATGACCGTATGGAGCGTTTCGAGGAGATGTATCAGGAGCTTGTTCCATCCGAATACCCTGTCAACCAGGACAGCACTCACCTGGTATTACGCTTCTTCCCAACAGGATCACAAAATGATCTTCGCTATATCGATGATATGTTTGAGGCTTTTGAGGAAGTCATTGCTGAAATGGAACCGGCCAGCTATCATCCGGAGATGGTGGCAAGAGCCGGGGGACATCTCGAACGCCACCTGATGGAACTGGATTCGATCATCAGTGATGTGATTACCAGTTTTGGATCGGGTATAACGGCAATCATTTTGCTGGTTGGCTTCTATTTTATGATCAAGACCCTCATAAATTACCGGCGCGGACATTACAGAAACCAAAAACACTCCCTGCGGGCCCACATCCTCCGCTTTCCCGTTCCCATCATTATCATCGGATTCCCATTGCTGGTCAGCCTCATGGTTACATTCGGTATAACCTATCTGGCGTTAGGTACCCTCAATACCATGACATCCGTCCTGTTTGTAATATTATTCGGTCTTGGAATAGATTACGGCATCCATTTTTACGCCCGCTACCTGGAAACACGTTCCCGGGGATCACGTGTCAAGGATGCTCTTTATCACACTTACAACAGCACAGGAGCCGCCATCATGATCAGTGCCACTACAACCGCAGTGGCTCTTTTCGTGTTGATGATCGCTGATTTTCGCGGTTTCTCGGAGTTTGGTTTTATATCAGGACTGGGTATCGTGCTCGCCTATTTATCCATGCTTTTCATCATGCCGGCAGTAATCGTTCTTTTTGAGCGTTATAATTTTATTCTTGTTAATAGTAACCAATACGACTCCGGCACGGATAAAAAACCTGAAAAGAAAAAATATCCGTTTGCACGATCTGTTTTTGTAGCGGGATCTCTCATTGTCATTGCGGTATTGTTCAACACCGACAAGCTTTATTTTGAATATAACTTCAGCGTTCTCGAGCCGGAATTCCCACGATACGAAGAGTTCAAAGATTTACGAGGTGATGTAGGACAGAGCGGCCGTCGAAACCCGGCTTACATCCTGGCGGATACCGATGAAGAGGTGATCGATATCCTCCAAACCATTCGTGAAAAGAAAAGTGAGAATCCGGAAACCACCATACTCGCTGTTGAAGCACTTCAGGAACGGTTCCCCATAAATCCAGTTCAGGAACAGGTCAAGCTTTCCTATATCGAGGAGATCCGTGAACTGCTTAATGATCCCTTCCTGCGGGATGAAGAGGGTAGATATATCGATATACTCCGACGCGCTTCCCTTGTTGACGAGCCATTACAAATCGACGATGTCCCGGAGTTTATCAAAAACAGGTTCCTGACCAGAGACGGAGAGATCGGCAGGTTTGTCATGATTTATCCTGCGGTAGGATTATCTGACGGCCGCAACTCTATCGCATTTAAAAACGAAATCGGAACCATCGAGACCGGACAGGGTCAAACCTATCACGCTGCAAGTACCTCCATCGTAGCCGCGGAAATGCTTGAACTAATGCGGGATGAAAGTCCCTATATGGTTGTCGCAACATTTGTTATGATCTTCATTCTGGTCAATATCGGTTTTCGATCCCTACGCTGGTCGCTGATTGCCATGTTGCCTCTTCTAATTGGTTTAAGCTGGACCTTTGGGATTATGATCTTGTTTGGACTCTCTTTTAACATGTACAACCTGGTAGTACTGCCGGCGATCCTGGGAATCGGAAATGACAATGGTGTACATCTGGCCAATCGCTACCGGGAAGAGGGTGAAAAAAGTATGACCCCCGTACTCAAGAGTACCGGACAACATATCTCTATTGGCTCTGTTACCACTATGCTTGGATTTGCCGGACTGCTTCTTACCACTCATCCCGGATTACACTCAATTGGCGTGCTTGCTGTGGTAGGTATCGGACTCACACTTGGTTCCGCACTTACCTACCTCCCGGCTCTTGTTCAATTGCTGGAAAACAAAGGGTGGATTCGCTTTTGATACCGATTAAACGGATCGGCCGCTTTTCAGATATATAAAACATGCTCGTTGATACCCCTGCTATTGTCCTCAAAACCATCGCTTTCCGCGAAAGCAGCTTGATCGTGACACTGCTAAGCGACACGCACGGTAAAATTGCAGTCATGGCACGCGGAGCCCGACGACATAAAAACAAGTATGGAGGGTTGCTTCAACCCGGATCCGTCCTCAACGTAACCTATTACTACAAAACCACACGGGATGTACAGAATTTAAGTGAGGTATCCCAGAATAAGGCCACGTGGCGAATCCACGAACAGATGGAAAAAATGGCGGTGGGCATTGCCACGCTTGAATTGTGCGAACAACTATGCCATGAGCACGAACCCATGCCGGATGTTTTTCAATTCTTAACCGGCTTTTTGCCCTGGCTGCATGAGACAAAAGCCAACCCCAAAAACCTGTTTCCCTACATCCAGTTTCGACTTGCAGACCTTATCGGTGTCGGTGTCGCATGGAAAATGGATAATCCCGAATATATCACCAACCCCGTGAACGATGAGGGTTCCAATTGCTATTTGAATATAGAGAGTGGCTGTATATCCCCATATTCAGATAAAGGGGTGCACTTCAAACTCACAAAATTCCAACTGCAATATCTGCGTTATTTTAAGGAAGGCAAAAAATCATATCTTCTGAGCGAATCTTTTCCCCCGGAAGATTTACGAAACCTGATTCATCATATGGATGTTTATTTTCAATATCATATGGACGGAATCAAACCCCGCCGGTCAGACGCCATTTTCCAACAAATTTTGAACTGATATCATGCCTCGACATCAAAAAATTCTTACAGCTATTCTGCTTTTGCTAATCGGCATGATGCTTGGTATCCTTTTCATGATCTCTCGCGGATCCTGGATATCTCCGGAACGCTTCGAAGTTACCTATACGGATGTAAAACGTAGCACCGACCCTGTTGATCCCATTCCCGGTGAGGAACTTTACTCACCATCCTATATTTTCAAGGATATCGCCAGTGATGTCATACCCGCTGTGGTATTCATAGAGACCAGTATTCCCATGAACCGGGCCATGCCTGATAATGAGGACCATCAGTTCGAAGAACCCTTTTGGGAGCGTTTCTTACCAAGGCATCGGGCACAAAGCATCGGTTCCGGAGTCTTGATCTCCAAGGATGGATACATCCTGACCAACCACCATGTGATCGAAGGCGCGGAGGACCGTATCACGGTCATTACCAATGATAAAAAAGAGCACAAGGGGCGTGTTGTTGGCAGTGATCCTTCTACAGACCTCGCCGTCATCAAAATCGATGAGGAAGAAACAGAAGCCCTGGTTATAGGTAATTCCGATCATCTGCAAGTGGGGGATTGGGTTATGGCTATCGGAAACCCCTTTCGCTTGCGTTCAACCGTCACTGCCGGTATCGTCAGTGCCAAGGGCCGTGACGTGGATATCATCAGTGACCGCATGCGTATTGAAAGTTTCATTCAAACCGATGCCGCCATCAATCGGGGGAATAGCGGAGGAGCCCTGGTTAATACAAGGGGTGAACTGGTTGGTATCAACACCGCTATCGCTTCCGAAAGCGGTACCCACCAGGGCTACGGATTTGCAGTGCCGATCAACATGGCTATGAAGATCGGGCGTGATATGATAGAATACGGTGAGGTTCAACGCGCATTTCTGGGTGTTGAAATCGCATCACTGAATTATGAGGGCGCGCGAAACTACGGACTTGAGACCGTTTCCGGCGTCGAGATCCTGAACGTGGTTCCCGATGGCAGTGCTGATGCAGGAGGTTTGCAAGGTGGAGATATTGTCTTACAAGTTAATGGATATGAGGTTGAGGAAGCCAATCACCTTCAGGAGCGAATTGCTTTGATGAGACCCGGAGAAACGGTTCAAATGAAGATCTGGCGTAATGAGCGCATTATAAACATTGCGTTCCCGCTGATGGGCATGGATGATGATGCGATCAGGGAGTGGGCCCAGGCGGATCCGGAACCTATGCAAAATCTCGATTTTGATCAGGATTCTGAGTCGGGTGTAGCTCAGGAACAATTTGAGGTTGGCTTCACCATGGCAGAGTTGGCCAACCCCGACAATTTTTCTCAAACCGAGCTGATCGTAATAAATGTCATACCCGGCAGCAGGGCAGACAGAGCCGGATTAAAAGAAGAAGATATTATCACTGGTCTTAATGACGAACAAATACATGACGCAGGCTCGTTTTCGGCAATCTGGCATGAACTTTCGGATGTCGTCTATAACATTGATCTGCATATCCTGCGGGATGGACAAGAGCAAACCCTGCAAATACCCCTTAACTGATTCTGCTATATTTCATGACACAAACCCGACTTTACCATTCATTTTCAACAACCATTGGCAAAACGCAAACACCTGAATGGTGGAAACCTTTTACACTTGCATTCATCCTGTTGTTTGCAGTCGGTTCGTGTCAGCTTGTCGAGCGTATGGTTGACCCGGAGGAAGAGGAGATTGAGGAGGAGCAACCACCGGTGACCGAAGCCGAACCGGAACCGGAACCGGAAGTTAAGGAACGTCCCACATGGTATGATCCTTCCGAACGTGTTCGTGAAGCAGGAGACACCATTGTGGTGACCGCCTCAGCGGCCTCGCCCGATTCTGTGGATGCACGGACCCTTGCTTTCGAATCCATGGATGAAACAACCGAAACAGCATTCAATATAGCCATTGACCACGTAATCCAGGAAGAAAATATCGATCCGGATGGACCTGTCACAGACCAGGAAAAAGAATTTCTTCTCTCTATTCTGACATGGAGCTCTGTAAACAAAGTCGATGATCTTGCTATATCGGAAGAAACCTTTTCTCATCAATCTGATGAAAACTACCATTTTTACATAAAGAGGCTTTTCCTGAAAACCGATATGCATGCTTTTGTGAGAGACCAATTCTGAAGAGATCTAAAAATCGCATGAGGCAAAAAAAAACAGGCAACCCACTTTAGAGCAAGCTGCCTGCTTCCAGTTATCTGACCTTGAATCAGGTCTGTAAGCCGCTATATGCGACCCATCAAACGATCATGCGTCCATATATGTGATGATTCGCTCACCAAACTCCGAACACTTCATAAGTGTTGCCCCTTCCATTAATCGCTCGAAATCATAAGTCACTTCTTTGTTACTGATCGATTTTTCAAGGCCTTTCTCTATCAGGCGGGCAGCCTCGGTCCATCCAAGATGATCCAGCATCATAACAGCGGATAAAATCAATGATCCGGGATTTACCTTGTCCTGGCCGGCATATTTTGGTGCCGTGCCATGTGTGGCCTCAAACAGGGCATACCCGCTCTGATAGTTAATGTTGGCACCCGGCGCGATTCCGATGCCTCCAACACAAGCAGCCAGTGCATCGGAAATATAATCTCCGTTGAGGTTCATAGTTGCGATCACATCATACTCGGCAGGGCGGGTTAGAATCTGTTGCAAAAACGCATCTGCAATCACATCCTTGATCACAATACCGTTCGGCAACTCACACCAGGGACCTCCATCGATCTCTTTTGCATTATATTCCTCTTTTGCCAACTCATATCCCCAGTTCTTGAAACTGCCTTCCGTGTACTTCATGATGTTGCCTTTATGGACAAGCGTCACGTTTTTTCGGCCATGTTCAATCGCATATTCAATAGCCGAACGGACCAGACGCTTGGTACCCTCCTCCGATATCGGTTTTATGCCGATCGATGCCGTTTCAGGGAATCGTATATTGGTCGCACCCATCTCGTTAATCAGGAAGTTTTTCACCTTTTCAACCTCCGGAGTACCATTTTGATACTCAATTCCGGCGTATATATCCTCTGTATTTTCACGGAAAATAACCATGTCGGTTAACTCCGGTTTTTTTACTGGACTGGGGGTTCCCTGATAATAACGAACAGGACGCACGCATGCGTAAAGATCCAGCAACTGTCGCAGTGCCACATTTAAACTCCGGAATCCTTCCCCAACCGGAGTTGTCAACGGACCCTTAATAGCAACACGATACTCTTTGATGGCATCCAGTGTATCATCAGGGAGCCAGGTGTTGTCTCCATAATGGCTGACCGATTTTTCACCGGCATAAATCTCCATCCATGAGATCTTCTTTCCCCCGCTGTATGCTTTCTCCACAGCTGCATCAACCACTTTTTTCATGACCGGACTGATATCTACACCAATACCGTCGCCTTCGATATAAGGAATCACGGGATGGTCGGGAACCTGCAAAGAGCCATCATCTTTAACGAGAATGATTTCACCTTCAGAAGGAACTTCCAGTTTTTCGAATTTCATAATACTTAATTTGTTTTCATGTTGATGTTTTTCTTGACGATCAAAGATAAAAAAAGTATCCACCAAGAAATAATGGGAGTTAACAGAAAATACTTCCTCCAAAAAACCATTCCCCTTGGAAAGCATTATCGCTATATTATTATAGGTCTGATTAACCGCAACAGGCTGACTATACAATCGGAATTCAACCGGTTTGAAAAACCTTATTGTTTCAAGGAATAACGGACCATGGCAACCCGTTTTTATATTTACTTCCAACGCGTCTATTGAAATAAACCGGCGGAAAAACGAACCAACACATCGATGAGCTCATGCTTTCTCCCTTGATGGGCAAAAGGCCCGGATACAAAAGATTCGAGTATCAATATCGTCATTACAAACCCAAACCTGGTCGGGCGGATCGCATTAAATTTCGGCGACTGACCAGGCGCGGTACCGGCGGATCCATTCTGCTCTATGCCATAATACTGTTCTTCATTTTATGGATCATAACATAAAACCGCTCATTACGAGCTGCTCCGAATAACCCTGAAGTTTTTCGCCAATTTGTCACAAGAAGGCAACACCAAATCCCTGATAAAGGAACTACCCCCGGAGGTATCCAATAAAATAGCCGCCGGTGAAGTAGTGCAGCGACCGGCCTCTGTAGTCAAGGAACTACTGGATAACGCAATTGATGCCGGTGCGGATCACATTGGAGTGCTCTTGCAAAATGCCGGTCGCACCCTGATCCAGGTCAGGGACAACGGATGCGGTATGTCCGAAGCTGACTTGAGGCTGTGTTTTCACCGGCATGCAACATCCAAGCTTTACAGCGTGGATGATCTTATGGATATCCGCACACTTGGTTTTCGTGGAGAAGCCATGGCATCTATCGCTTCGGTATCTCAGGTTACGGTAACCACCAAAAGGGTGGAGGATCCGAACGGTATGGAATATGAGATTCGGGGCGGTGAGAAGGTTCGGCTTGAACCCGCACCGTCGGATGATGGAACAACCGTTACCGTTCGCAATCTTTTTTTTAATGTACCGGCACGGCGCGCCTTTCTGAAAACGGATGCCACCGAGTTCCGGCACATTTTATTGGCCGTACATCAAGCAGCCCTTGCCCATCCTGAAATCGCATTCGACGTGGAGGCCGACGGCGATGTGATTTACCGACTGCATTCCCGTGACCTTGAAAGCAGAATTAGCGAATTGTTTGGAAAATCTTACCGTGCCAGTCTGATACCCGTGGCCGAATCAACAAGTCTTGTACGGATTCACGGATTACTTTCTGATCCCAAACTTGCCAAAAAGACAAGGGGAGAGCAATTCCTGTTCATCAACAACCGGCCATTTCTGCACCGGCACTTGAACTACATCATCCAGAATATCTACCATGATTGGCTGCAGGATAACCAATATCCATTCTATGCGCTCTATTTTGAGGTAGATCCTGAAATGGTAGATGTCAACGTGCATCCATCCAAACAGGAGATCAAGTTTGAAGATGAGCGAAGTGTTTCTACATTCACCCGCTCGGTCGTAAAGAAGGCGCTCAATGACCACATGAGGGTGCCCGCATGGAACCCGGATGATATCCACTCAGATACCGGAAGGCCTGATTTTGAACAGGGTTTTTCAACCGGCTTTTCACCACATACCGGCTCGCGCAGAGAAACCATGAGTGAAACGGTTAACCGCGCTTTTCACAATTTTCGAAATCCTGTTCCGGAAAACTCAGTTGAGAGCCTTTATGGAGAAGAAACTACAAAGACGGCCGGTGCCGGTGATGACAATACTACAGATGCCGGCAGCAGGAAAAGTGATCGAAAATGGGAAACCGCAGACACAAAAAAATCCGGATTCTGGCAGATTCACCAAGAATTCATTGTTTCACAAACCAGAAACGGCATGTTTATCATGGATCAACATGCCGCTCACAAACGGATCATCTACGAAAAAGTGCTGGGCGAGGCAGAAAGTGGCCTGCCGAGTACCCAACAATTGCTTTTTCCAAAAAACATAAATTTCTCTGCCTCGGATTTCAGTCTGCTGAAAGAACTGTTTCCGGTAATCACCCGGATAGGCTTCAATGTGCAACTTCTCAGTGGTAATTCCGCAATGATACTGGGGGTTCCTTCGGATATACGTCTGGACAATGAACAGCATGTCCTGGAATCCATCATGGAGCAGTATAAGCGGATGTCTGACTCCATATCACTGAGTGAAAAAGAACGGGTGGCTTTGGCCCTTGCCAACAAAACAGCGATCCCGAGAAATAAAAAGCTTACAGCACTAGAAATGGAAGCTCTGATAGACCAGTTATTTGCCTGCGACACCCCGTTTCAGGATCCTCTTGGAAGGCCGACCGTGAAGTCGCTATCGCTGGAAGAGCTTCGATCCATGTTCCGTTGACCCAATGCCGGTGACATTTGGTGCCGGCATTCATTTAGTGTCAAAAACGCACGCGATACCCTTGTCGTCTCAATGCGGATGAGTGTTCATCCAAAAAGTTTTGAATCCGTGTAGCGGGAATGATATGCGTTATGCCGTAATCTATTCGTGCCCGCTCCTTGATATAAAGTTCTCCCTCGTAAGGATATTCGGAAAGATGCTCATCAGCCAGGTCTTCATCGGGTACCACCAGCCATTCCCTGCTCGCAGAAGCCGATCGTGCCATTCCCACCCACTCGAATTGCGGAACACCGCCGCGGATAGCAACAACAACACCGCCGCTAAAACCCGGATTAAATAATGCATCGGTGATAAAAGAGTGGTGGCGGTCACGGTTCGGGTCATTGACCAATCCGGTTGTGACCACCGGATATCCTCTTGGAAAACCAAAATGATAGGTAAATGTCCCAAGGGTCAGTTCCTCAGGAGAACCGAAATCGTATGGAAAAACCGGAAAGAGATCCTCATCCCGGTGACCCTCAAAACCGAGTTCCGTTCCGATAAAAGCAATATCAGCACTTGCGTCAAATGCAAGAACTTCAAAGGTGCCCATGTAATGACTGTCAATCAGCCAGTTAACCTCCTCGTCTTTGACCGTCACACTCTCCAGGTATTCCGGCTGGTTTTCATAAAATTGATAGGTAGTGTCGGGTCCGGCTACGACATGTAGGGATGTCAGCATTCCTACACGACTTCGATCACTGTAAATAACTACCGCAGTACCCGCCGCGCTGCTTTGCAGGGATGCTTCACCACGTGAAATAGCTTCCAGCGATTCATGGTGATGTAGATCCTCGGGCCGGATCTGGTCACCAGGATGAAAATGATAGATGGTGTAGTAAGAAGTGTTGGTGATTCTCATTACCGACTCCATCATCTCCTGAATATACGGTCCCGGATTGCCCACAGGATATCCCGTCACATACTCATCAGACAGTGTTACATCCTGATATATATATTCTACGGTGCGTGTGCAGTTTGTTGAGAGCATCCCTGCAATGATAGCCACTACAATGGCAGCATACTTTGTTCGGAACATAAAACAGGACCTCCTTGGCTTGGACAACATCCGCCTACAGTGGCAAATCACCTAAAATGTCACTGATTAACGTATGTAGCTCCTGGTTCATTGTTATTCCGGAGGCAGCCAACCTGGAAGCTACATAACACAGAACTTCTTCCCGCTCCGCTTCTGATCGTATGCGCCGGATTACTTGTATTGCGTCAGCTGCTGTTTTGTCAGCGTCTGCAGAGACATTATTTACAGAAAAAGTATAGGATAAGTCCACCAATGCTTTGGCTCGCTTGCTGTTATCTCTGATGCCGTAAGAGATATCCGCAGCCGTTTCCAAATCATTCCGCTCAATATATAATCCGGTCAGGTAATACGTGTAGAAATGCGGACGATCCGTCATAGCCGAAAGAGTACGAGCAAGGTCGTGGAGATTTTCCCGGATAGCGGTTTCCAATATTTGTTCAAAAAGCGGCTGAAACCCTTCATGATTCATGTCAAATCCGGTGGCCAGGTCAAGTACACGATCGGGACGTCCCAGCCGGATCCACTCACGAGATATCTCGGTGATCATATGGTTGCGACTGCCTGATCCTGATATCGCTAAAATTTTCTCCTCCGCCTCGATGAGCGTCTGTGCGGCCAGTGATCGCTCCTCTTTATGCTGGTAGACTTCGGCAAGACCAATGAGCAGTTGAGCCTGCTGTAACACCGACGAAACCGTCTCCAGTGTGGGTTGGGCAACCTGCAAAAGAGAATCTGATCTCTCGTGATCTCCAAAATCTTCCAGAAGATAAGCAATCGAAATCTTGGCATCCGCCTTCTCTACAACATCATCCGGAACACGGGCGAGAAGATGCAACGCTTCTGAAACCCTTCCGTTTTCGGCCTGCACAACAGCTATGCGCGCACTGGCCTCATAACGGAAATAGTCACGGTCAAATTCATTAACAATTTCAAAGGCCTCATCAATATTTCTCCTGCGCGCCAGTTCCACACTCAGGTCGCGTAAGGCAAAATCCGCGTAATCCTCTTCCAATGATGCGATTTCACTGATCAGCAACCGGCTTGTTTCAAATGCTCCGTTGGATGCAAAAACATTCGAGAGGTTGCTCAGGGCCTCAATATGCTCCAGGACAGCATCATCATCAGGGAGTGGCAAAGGATCTGCAACCAATTCTCTGGCTGTTTCCCCCTCTCCAAGCTGAAACAGGTCCGAAACAATACCGGAAACAAGTTGTAACGATTCTGTGGGACCGGCATACTCGATGAGCTGTAGAAGAGCCTCCAGCATTTGTTCATCATCATGCCGGACATAACCCGCTTCAATCATGGTTTCCAGTGATTCAAAGAGCATTCTGCGGCTTTGGATGCGATCAGCCGTTTGCATAGCGGATTCCCAATCACCAAAAAGGGCATACGCCGATGAAAGTCGTAAATAGATCGGATCCGAAATTTCAGTATTCCATTGTCGATTGGCCAACTGCGAAACATCCTGAAGAACAGAAGCATAAGCCTGATCACGATCTTGCAACCAACGGGCATACCGGATTTTTTTCTCCGCTCGCTGTATCTCATCATCCACCCGGTTAAACATATAATCGGCAAGTCGTTCGAAACTGTCCAATGCGTTAGCACGAGCCTCAAACACAGGCACAATCCGGCGAAGCTCTCCAATAGTCATCTCGCCAATCCGGGTCTGTTGCTGGGTAACATTAACAGCAACATCGGTCTCGGAAAACTCTTCAATTATTCTTTCAATTCTTGCAAGCGCACTTTCATATTTTTGATAAGCTTCGACCGGATTTTCATTTTCCAAATCCCTGGCCTCATCAGTCAGTCTGTAAGCCTCCACAAACAGCCGGTTCGCCTCACGGTCAGGGTCTGTGGAACCGCACTGCACAAGTAATAGTGTAAAAACTAATATCGAAAGAAAAAAAAGAGGTTGCTGGTTCATGAATAAGTAATCACGGTATTTATGTTGATAACGGAAAATATAATGATTCCGATCTATATAAGAATGAATTTTATGATTTCATTGGCAAAGCAAAAAAGGCTGGCAATTGATCTCCGCGTAACATATTTTGCACATATTGTCGAGCTACAACCATTTCCCAATGAAAAAGTTTGTTTTACAGCAGGAATCTCATACTGACAGAAGCGATTCTTACCGGATACCATATCATGAACAGCTGAATAATGCTCAGCTTCAGGCTGTAATGCATGATCGCGGCCCGGCTCTTGTAATTGCAGGTGCAGGTACGGGAAAAACCCGCACGCTTATCTACCGGGTTGCCAGGCTTGTAGAAGACGGAAATCCACCGGAGTCGATTTTGCTGCTGACCTTCACCCGCAGGGCATCCCGTGAAATGCTGGAAAGAGCGGCAGGTATACTGGATCAAAGGTGTGTGAAAGTAAAAGGAGGGACCTTTCACTCTTACTGCAATTCCATATTGCATCAATTTGCCGGGAAACTGGGCTATGATTCCAATTTTACACTGCTTGACCAAGCTGATGCCATGGATGCCATTCATCTCATCCGTTCTGCTTTCCTGCAAAACACAAGACTGAAGCGTTTTCCGCAGAGACAGGCCCTGCAATCCATATTTTCTACTGCCATTAACAAGCAGACAACACTTTATGATGTGATCGCAAGCGACTATTCCCAGTTCATCGATCATCACGATCCCATTGAAGAACTCTCAAAACGATACAGCAAATACAAATATGACAACGGGGTCATGGATTTTGATGATCTGCTTGTAAATACACGCCGGTTGTTAACCACCGACAATGAAGTAAGACAAAGAGTTGCAACTACCAATCGATATGTGATGGTAGATGAGTACCAGGATACAAATACCCTGCAGGCCGAACTGGTGGGATTGTTCAGCTCCGTGCACCAGAACCTGATGGTAGTAGGAGATGATGCCCAAAGCATATATGCTTTTCGGGGAGCGAATCATAAAAACATCCTGTCTTTTCCCGATCTTTACAACAACTGCACCACCATCCTGCTGGAAGAAAATTACCGTTCGTCCAAATCGATCCTTGAGCTGGCCAACTCATTGATGGAGAAAGCCCGGGAGAAGTTTAACAAGAAACTTTATACCACCAGGTCCGGTGGGGACCTGCCCGGACTTGTAAAAGCTCCGAATGAACGGGATCAGTCCCGGTTTGTCACCCAGATGTTGCTTCATCTTCGCGAGCAGGGAATTCCCCTGGGTGATATGGCGGTTCTGTTTCGTAACGGCCGTGATTCCTATGATCTGGAATGGGAGTTAAATCATAACAACATCCCTTTTCGAAAATTCGGGGGCCAGAAATTCGCCGAGGCGGCACATGTACGGGATGTCCTGGGTCATCTCAGGGTCATTGTAAATCCGGATGACCGTATCGCCTGGAGCCGTATTCTATTGTTACTTGATGGCATAGGACCCAAAACCGCCGATGAGCTGATTACATGGCTGAAACTTAACAAGACAAGTGAGTTGAAGAACTCCGGCATGGTAAGCGACAGCTATAAGGAGCAGATTGATAAACTGAGTGCATTGCTCTCCCGTCTTCGTTCACTCGGCAATGAACCACAAAAGGCCGTGGAAGAAGTCGTTACTTATTACACCCCGGTATGCCGGAAAAAGTTTGATGATCACAGTAAACGAATCAAGGACCTGCAAGCTTTTTCGGAGATGGCCGCCAATTTCCATTCTCTGGAACACATATTGCAGGAACTTACACTGGATCCCCTTAATGCATCCGCTATGGAAACCGAAAAAACGACACGGGATGAATCACCCCTTGTCCTGTCTACCATTCACTCGGCAAAGGGACTGGAATGGGATTCCGTTTTCATTATTCAATGTCTTGATGGCATTATTCCTTCAGGTTACTCGGTGGAGAATGCGGAGGCGCTGGATGAAGAACTTCGACTCCTTTATGTTGCGGCAACCCGTGCGCGGGAGCGCCTGTTTGTTACTTATCCGGTCACAAAGGAGGGAAGTTATGGCGACTATTTCTCCAATCCTTCGCGATTTATTGATGAAATACCCGAGAATACGCTTGAACCGTGGGTGCTGGAAGAGGCATCGGAAAAAAAACAGATAACTTCCGGTTAAACCTTATTTTTTGCCTTTAAGAATGGCATACTGCCGGTACATATCTTTGGCCAGCCAGAAAAAGGCATACGGTGGAAAAAGAATGAAAGCAACTGTAATCAAAAGTTTCCTGCGATCGGTATAGGGATATTCGTGGATACCGGATATCGCCGCAACCCATAAGATGAGAAGGGTAAAGGCAAAAAGCGATACCAATATCGATCCGATGGTTCCAAATTGATCATGTAGAGTCTCAAGCATATCAGTCTTTTAAACGGTGGGATCGTTGCGTATCTTGATAATCTAAAAAAAAAGTTGTTTAAAAACAGTTCTATCGTAAACAAGGATAAACTTCATGCTTCCAACCATAGCCATCGTCGGTCGTCCCAACGTAGGCAAATCTACTATATTCAACAGGTTAATAGGCGAACGCCAAGCCATTGTTCACGACGAATCCGGTGTCACCCGTGACCGCCACTATGGCGAGTCGTTCTGGAATGGAAGGGACTTCACAATCATCGATACCGGTGGATATCTGCCGGATAATAAAAACATCATCATCGCCGGTATTCGTCAACAGGTTGAAATAGCTGTGAAGGAGGCTGATGTAATCATCTTCGTCGTTGATGTGCTTCAGGGAGTGACCGCAGATGATGAAGTTGTGGCAAAAATGTTGCGGCGACAGAACAAGCCGGTACTGGTCATTGCCAACAAATCGGACAATGTAAATAAATCCTGGGGAGCATCCGATTTCTACAGTCTGGGATTTGAAAACATCTATCCGGTTTCAGCACTATCCGGAACCGGTACGGGTGAGATGCTTGATTTCCTGGTGGAACAATTGCCAGATGACCAAATCCAGCCAGAGGAGGACCCATGGCCCAAATTGGCTATTGTGGGTCGGCCCAACGTCGGAAAAAGCAGCCTCATTAATGCCCTTTTGAGAGATGATCGGTGCATTGTCACCGATATCGCCGGTACTACCCGGGATTCAATCAACAGCCGTTTGGAATACAAAGGGAACACCTACACGCTTGTAGATACCGCCGGCCTTCGTAAACGGAGCAAGGTGGCCGACAATATCGAGTTCTACAGCACAATTCGCACCGAAAAGAGCATCCGTGAATGTGATGTTGCCGTCATAATGATCGATGCCGTACAAGGCTTTGAAGTTCAGGATGTGCGATTACTGCGATTGGCCGAAAAATTCAACAAAGGCTTGTTGATCGTTCTAAACAAATGGGACATGGTTGAAAAATCGACGAACACCGCCAAATCCTTTGTGGATAAGATCTACGACAAAGTACCGAATCTTGATTATGTACCCATTATGACAGCGTCGGCGGTGACCGGTCAGCGGATTCAAAAAATCCTGGACCAGTCCGAGCTTATTATTTCCGAACGAAATAAAAAAATACCGACATCAAAATTAAACCGGTTCCTGGATGATATCCTCAAAAAACGCCCGCTGCCCTTTGCGAGAGGACATCAACTTAGCATCAAATATATGACCCAGGTTAAGCATAAACCGCCTGTATTTTCTTTTTTTATGAATATGCCAAGCGAATTGCCGGCCAATTACCGACGTTACATTGAAAATCAATTACGCGAAACCTTTGGCTTCGAAGGAGTACCCGTGACCATGGTTTTCAAACAAAAATAGATGAGATAATTAGGAACATTTTTTGATTCAAAAAGCACATGCATTATTTTTAAAACATTGTTTATGCTTTTTCTATCAACAACATCTGATAAGGACCAATTAGTATTGAATCCATGCCCGAAAATCTTGAAAAACCAAGAACTAACGCACTGAGTACCGATCCTGGAAAGGAACGCTCTCTGAATATGCTTGAACGTATCTATCTTCCTGAAATATTCCGGGGTTTGTGGTATACCCTGAAACAGATGTTTCAGCCAAAATTTACCATGAAATATCCGGAGGAACGTTTTGATCCTCCTCCCATATTTCGAGGGCGACCCGTACTTGTAGAAGACAACGGACAGGAACGTTGTGTGGCATGCGGACTTTGTGCACGAGCGTGCCCGCCTTTGGCTATCAGTATGCAGGCTTCTGAAAACAGCGATGATCCCAAGGAACGCTATCCCACCTTTTTCGAGATCAATATGCTCCGCTGCATATACTGTGGTTACTGTGAGGAGGTCTGCCCCGAAGAAGCCATTGTAATGAGTAATAATTACGACCTGGTTTTTGCCAGCAGGGAAGAGGCGGTTTACGATAAGTCCAAGCTCATGGTCCCAAAAGAAGAGCTGCAAAAACGATTGGAATATCTCAGGGAATACAAAAATCGTCAATTCGGCAAATTCTGGAACTTTCCGGAAGAAAATAATATCCACTCTGTTCGTAACCGTGACAAACGATGGGAAACCAGTCTTTCACTGGTTGAAATGATTGAAGAACAACGTGAAGAGGGGCAACAGCCCGAGTTGGATCGCAAGTGAACAAGAACACACAATGAACTGCTATAAGCAGCTTCCCGCTTACAGGTACTCATTATGGGCAGCTTAACCGTTCAACAGGAAAACCTTCTATCGGATTTATCCTATTTCAAAGAAGAGCTGCATGCTTTAAAGAAGATTATTCCGGAAGTGCCTTATCGTGATCGTCCCATGGGACAAGATTCTATACTGGATATGATCGCGAAGATAGGGAGTGTGCAAACCGGTTTTCTTGAACCGATAGCCGTTGAAATTGAAAAGACAAAGGATGCTGATTCTTCCATCCCTGTAAGAAATCTGCACGGGATCACCCATTATGCAGAATATCCCGGATTTCCATCCAGTTCCGATTCCGAAAACAACGAATCATCAGATGTAAATGATCTGCTGGAGCACCTCATTCAGCAACGCCAACAAATACTTGATTTGCTTACCAGTCAAGCAGCATTTCCCAAAAACAGAAAAGTCATTCTGCAACAGGGAGAGTGGATGCTTTATGACATTCTGAACGAGATGATTATATTTGAAAGAAAACAATTTAAAGAGGTGGCTGACAGGGTTTTAACCATCGAAACGGATCGGTTGGATAAAACCGACATCATGTAATTCCAGGAAAATAATATGACCGGTTCTTCAGGTTTAATTCTTTTTATTATTTCTTTCTACGCTACGATCAATTTTTATCGACTATTTGCAGTTAGCCGAAGAATATTTCATTTCTGCATTGCATCAGCATCCGTGTTTATCGCGATTATAGCGATCTCCGATTACCTGGTCCATTTCTTTCCCGTTCTGAATGCGGATCTCATTTATGACTGGTCTTTGGTATTTGCGGTATCGCTGGGCCTTTCCGCCGCCGCTGCATTGATAAGAGATTTCAAACCGGAGCTGACCCAGTTTCCCAAACAGCTCACTTTTTTACCATTGGTACTTATCGTTTTTTATCCTCTTATCATTGATACAACCATTATTAAAATGTGGGTGATTACTTTGTATCAGCTAAGTACCATCATTATCGGACTACTGATTTACAGCTACAAAACTTCCGTTGATAGTACGTTCGGGTATATGCTCGTTGGAATTATCTTCTTCTTAATCACGTTTATTCTCTACCGTTTGCCTGGATATCTGTTTTCTCTTCCTGAATATGGCTGGATGTTGTTGACTGCCTCGGGGATTCTGATAATTACCGTCGGTTACAATCAGGTCGTTTTTCTTGAAAAACATAAATATTCCGTGGATTCCAATGGCAATATCTGGTTTAAATAAAAGTAAAGACCTTTAATCCCAACAGATCATGGATCCATTATCAACAGGGGATACCGCTCCCGATTTTTGCCTCTTAAATACCGATAGAGAGGAAGTTTGTCTTCATAAGTACCAAAACAGCAATCCGGTTGTTCTCCTTTTTTTCCCCCTTGCTTTCACAAGTGTATGCACCAAAGAACTATGTTTGGTAAGAGACCATTTGCAGGACTACAAACAGCTTGATGCGTTTGTTTTTGGGATATCGGTCGATAGTCACTTCACTTTGGCCAAATTCAAAGAGGACCAGAAACTCAACTTTGATTTACTCAGTGATTTCAACAAGAAAGTCTCATTTTCTTATGGAGCTTTTTATGATGACTTTTTTGGGATGAACGGCGTCTCGAAAAGAGCCGCTTTTGTCATTGATAGAAAGGGGATTATAAAATACGCCGAAGTTCTGGATGATGCATCAAACGTTCCTGATTTCCATAATGTACTGGAAGCCTTACGCGCTACTTGAAATAACCGATTACACCGGTAAGCTATTTTAACAATCGAACGAAGAGGGGCGTAAAGGCGATGGGCGAAGAGAGCATTGCCAGTTTTTTTTGAAACACGGAACAAATTCACATTATAACATGACTTTACATAATATTAATTATGCGACTTTCAATAATTATCCAAACAGTACACCCGGTTTAACCCGCCAGTAAAAAACTCATTCCAGTTGCCGTTTCTCATACTCCAGTGTTCGAATTGCATCTTTTAACTGCTGCCTCTCAGCCTCGCTGTAATCTTCATCAGCCAAAATACTGCGCAATGTATCCAGGGATTCCACTGCCGACAAAGAAGCCAACGCCTGATAGGAAAGCATTCGATATTGCCTGTAGGGATCTGTTAATCTCTGAATGAACATTTGGGTGATCTCCTTTCGATACGCTTCGTCATAATCGAACGCATTTTCCATAAGTATTGAAAGTGCCTGATAGGTGTAATCTTTTTCACCCGGATCTGCAGCCAATACCATCATACTCTGCATTGATTCTTCACTTTCTGAATATGAGAGAGCGTCAACGACAGCTTCCTTGATAACATCCTGATAGGAATTCTGTGTCAGATAGGGTTTTACCCATTCAGAAACATCTTCGGGAAACCACCTTCCAGTCCTTCTAATTGCTTCGGATGAAACAAAATAACTGGTATCTGCTCTCATCTCTTCTAAATGATCTGATACAAATGCTCTTTTCGGCGCCTCATCCATGGAGATAGCCGTTAAAAAATCCAATGCTTGCAGTCTGATCTGATAGTGTTTTTCATTGTCGTAGGTTGTACGGGATATCAGGTCCATTACCCTTTGTTCTTCCATGATCTCCGTTTCATGAACCCATTCTGTTAACAGTTCCATGGCCTGCAGGCGCACTCCCCAAAAAACATCATTCATCGACAGATCTAAGACATTTGCTATCACTTCCGGGTTATCCGTCTCCGGGTTCACCATCGATAAAGCCTCGGAACGAACCATTACGTTTTCGTTTTGCAACCTTCGCAACAAAGTTTCCTCATCCATCTCAACCATGTATTCAGCAAGTTGCACTCTGTCAGGATCCAGGATAAGGTCAACGATCGGTTCGTCCATCACAAACTGATACGTGTCATGCTCATCTCCTAAATAAATGGTCTCCCTTGCCGTGCTGCCTTCCATTACGATAAGCACATCGGTATGAAGTTCAAACAGCGGCTGTCGCTCTGTGTCCTGGATTTGGGAAATAGACATATAGGCCACATCATCGAGTATCTCTCTTCTCACATCCAGATAAGGGTGTCCCGGCTCCCGAAACCATTGATCAAAAAACCATTCCAGGTCTTCGCCGGAAACCTCTTCATAAACTTCCTGCAAATCGTATGAATCAACGGCCCTGAATGAGAAATCTTCAACCCATTTTTTCAGCCCGTCCCACCAGTTGTCATCTCCAATATAGTGGTGCAACATCCGAAGGATCTGACCGGATTTCTGATAGGTATGTCGGTCATACATATCTTCCGGAACCTGGTAACGGTTAAATATTACAGGCCGCCTATATGATTGTGCCTCATCAAAATAACTGAGCCTGTCACGCTGGTGTTTCCAGAGAAAGGCATCCCTCCCATCGGTATGTTTTCGATATGCCGTCTCAAAGTAGTTGGCGAATCCTTCATTGAGAGGCAAATTGGCCCAATCCTTGGCTGTAACCAGGTTACCCAACCATTGATGAATGATTTCATGCATGAGCAAATCCTGGTTGGAAAGATCCTGAGAAGCTCTCCGATCAAATTGAACGGCATCATATAGCAACGTGGCTGTAGTATTTTCCATACCCCTGGCTATAAAATCATGCACCGGTGCCTGAGCATAAACCGGATCCCATGGATAGCTCATACCTGTTTTATCCTCCGAGAAACGGATCATATCAACCGTATTTTCATAAATAAGATCGACTGTTTCGGCATACTCCGGCTCTGTGTAATAGCGATAAAGCAAGCCATCGCGGATCTCTTCCACGATTTCATAGTCACCCACCGCCAAGGCAAACAGATAAGGCGCATGAGGGACATTCATCACCCAGTAATCGGTACGCAATGAGTCACCCTGTTTAACGCGGCTCTCTTTGAGCAATCCGTTAGAGAGGGTTTTGTATTGCGGCGGCACGGAAATCCAGGTCTCCTGCGTGGTTCGCTCAGCAGGATGGTCAATGGTAGGAAACCAGAAACTGTTATCCTCCGGCTGACCCAGTGTCCATACCTGTCTGGGTTTTACAGGATCTTTCTTCTGTGGATTAACAAAGTAAAGTCCTCTTTGAGGTGGACTTGAAACAAATTCAATTCCTAAAATCAGGGTATCTCCCTGCTGATAATTCCGGTTTAACTCTACAGTCACAATTGCGGAGTCCTGGCGAAAT
>CAYMBG010000011.1:0-40278 GCA_964388615.1 uncultured Chitinophagales bacterium
CCGGCCCGAATGTTTCTCTCCTAATGTCTTTTTGCGGCCTGTTTTGCAAGACCGGTTACTGCCCAATGCCGCCTATGTGGGTGGTCCTGCAGAGATTGCTTATTACGGTCAAATGAAGCCTTTGTACAAACACTTTCAACAAGATATGCCCTTTTTGGCCGGACGTCTTTCGGCTACACTGGTGGAGCCGGCGGTCAGCAGACTTCTCAAAGATTTGCCTTATAAACCCGCAGAGTTCTCAGCTCGTTTTGAGGATATTGAGCAGCATTACATCAGAAACTATGGCGAGCCGGACCTGGATCGCTATTTCGAGAAATGGAAAAATCAAACATCCGAGTTGACAAGTAACATGACCGAGGAAATGGGACTTTCAGATCCGGGACTGCTCAAATTCAGCAAAGCTATAACAAAGGATCATCAGAAAGCAATAGACAAGCTCAGGAAAAAAGTTGTGAATGCTGTTCGGCAAAAAGAGGAAGTTCAGATCAACCGACTTAAAAAAGTTAAATTCGCTTTATTTCCGAACGACCGCTTGCAAGAGCGAGAGCTATGCTTTATTTATTTCATGAATAAATACGGGTTGGATATCTGGGAACAGGTGATTGAAGATCTGAAGGACCATGACTCAGGACTTTTCTCCAATCACTATTATTTCGAGTTGTGAATTCAAAGGCCAACAGAGCAGGCGATGAATCGTAAAATACTCAGAGAAAAGATTTTGCAACATCGTTTGCAATACAGCCAGTCAGAGTTGAGTGTCTTGGGTGAACAAATAGGCGAGCGTGTAAAACAGACGGAATCGTTTCGGAAAGCACCGGTAGTACATTGTTTTTTCGGGGTGGAACAAAAAGGCGAAATTGGCACGAAAACGATACTTAATGAAATATTGAGATCCGGGAAAAAGCTTGTCATGCCCCAGGTGGATAGCAGGTCCGATTACTTGAAGCACTATCAAGTCAAAGATCTCGATGAGCTGAACACCAGCCGGTGGGGCATTCCGGAGCCGGTAACCGGAACTCAGGTAGCGGTAAAACATATCGACCTGGTACTTGTGCCCGGAATCACCGGTGACCGATACGGTAATCGTATCGGTTATGGGAAAGGCTACTATGACCGTTTTCTGGGCGAACCTGGTTTTAGGGGACAATCCATTCTTTTATTACCGGATAATTGTCTGGTTGATCAGGTTCCGGTCAAGCCACATGATATTGCTGTGGATATGATTGCAACCGAAACCGGTGTCATTATCTGTCGGTCATAAGAAACTTTGGAGCGCTTATTTCGTAGTGGTGAGATAAACCTTACAATGACGGGAGAAGACAATGACAGATTCAAAGGCAAACTATCGTAACATTCGCAACAATCTGGAAAATAACGACCTCAGCGAGGAAGAGTATCAAAATCTAAAGGCTGATTATTTGTTCGAGAAAGGGGAACCTGACAAAGCGGACCGATCGGCACGTTTTGCAAAAGTAGCGGGAACAGTTATTCTGGTTCTGGCAGCTCTTTTTGTAATTCAGCAGTTCTTTTTCCCCTTCGGGCCTGACCTAACCGGTATTTTAAGGTTGATTCCCACCGGCGGTACGATCATTGTAATCATTATCGGACTGGGTTTGCTTACACGTTTACGTAACCGAAAACCTGCGGCGCATAGTCCTGCGGCGCATAGAGCAGATACTGATCACCACAGCTCCGGCAAGCATGTTCCATCTTCCGAGGGTTTTGATAGCTACGCATACAGAAACAGCAAGAAATGGTTTCGATCCCGCAAGGAAAAGATGATCTTTGGCGTCTGTGGTGGAATTGGTGAACGGTTTGATGTGGACCCCACCGTTATCAGGGCATTGTTTGTGCTTGCCTTTTTTAGTTACGGATTCAGCTTTGTTGTTTATATTATTCTGGCTATTGTGCTGCCCAGGCGGCCGATAGAAAATGTAGCCTGAAAAAGACTCCATAGAAGGATACCGCGCTCGTCAGTATCGTAAGTGTGAGTAAGGGAAACCATTTTCCCCCAATCGTGTAGCTAAATAAATGTGAAATGTTTCTGATCTCTTTAGAAGGAATTGATGGATGTGGCAAGTCCACTCAAATCCGGGAAATGAAAAACTACTTGCATGACCATGGTTATGAAGTCCAGGTCTTTCGCGAACCTGGGGGTACTGCAATTTCGGAAAAGATACGTGAGCTTTTGCTCAACAGTTCCGACGATATTGATCCGGTAACCGAGACGCTTTTGTTCTCAGCAGCACGTGCGCAATTGGTGAACACACGCATAAGACCCCTGTTGAAAGCCGGAACAATTGTAATACTGGATCGTTTTTTCGATTCAACAACCGCTTACCAGGGATATGGAAGGCAAGCGATCGATGCGGATCAACTTGAAAAATTAAATCAACTTGCAACCGGAGGATTAGCCCCTGACATAACATTCTATTTGAAGCTGGATGTCAAAGTCGCTATGGAGCGAAGGGCGGAAGAGAGAGCAATGGACCGTATGGAACGATCCGGTTTGGAGTTTTTTCAACGAGTCAGTCAGGGTTTTGACAATATAGCATCCCGGTATCAGCGTTTTGTCACGCTTGATGCATCCCTGCCGGCCGGGAAAATTTTTGAAAGCATAGCCAGAGAGCTTCATGACAGGCTTTCAATTTCCGCTCATGACAATAGATAAAGCATTCAACCGCAATTCTATGTGGCAACTCAGAGAAATGAACGGCTTTTAAAATATTATTTAAGAATTGATATAAAACTGAAAAATGCGTAATTTAGGTACATTATGTGTATGATTTGATATAATCAATTACACATTCATGGTGATACCAGCCACAATCACACGAACCATTCAACTTTAGGAAGTATAAAAGTAAATTATGGCGCATCAAAAAATTGAAGTTGACCTGCCTTTAGCCAAAGTTTATGAATTGATGAGTTGTCCGACGGACTTTCCAAAGTTTATTTCTTCATTACAAGAAGTAAATAAAATCAATTCTCAAACTTTTGAATACGTAACTGAAATTGGTGGAGAAGAATACCGATGGACCACCAATATCATTGACGATCTGAGAAATACCCGTTTTGCCTGGATCACCATCAACGGCAATCTCAATCAAACCGGGACCATACGATTCACCCCTCTGGAAAACGGCACCAGGACACGGGTTGATTTCAGCCTGGACTACAGGGCGTTTTTTGGAGAACCTTCCAAAGATATGGCAAAGTTTATGGAGGAACTCCCGGACCAGCTTGCCAATGATCTTAATAAGTTTAAAGAACTTGCCGAAAGTGGCAATCTTAAGGACGAAGAAGAGAAAAATGCTGAGTCCGTTTCGGAGAACAAAGAAGAAGCAACGGTCTGATATCTTCTGTGATTATCTAAAAAGGGGCTGGCCAGCCCCTTTTTTTTTGGATAACGGTTTCCATAATGAACTTGTCCGATTTTCTTCGTTCAGAACAATTCCATAAGCCATTTGTTGCTGTTCTGGGTCATCCGGTTGGGCATAGCCTTTCCCCCATGATTCACAATGCATCACTGGAGGAGCACCAGATCGAGGCCACCTACCATGCCATTGATTGTCCCGAACATCAATGGGTGCATGTTACGAAGCTCCTGGCTAGCCCCAGCTGCCTTGGGGCTAACATTACGCTTCCCTTGAAGCAGAAGATCATGGACTATCTGGATAAAAATGAGGAATCTGCACGGGAAATTGGTGCCGTAAACACGGTAGTTCCAGAGTATGGCGGTGAAGGAGTGATAACCGGAAATGCCGAAACAGGAGACAGACACTCCTCCAGGCAAGGTTCCAGGCGGGTGCTCTCAGGCTATAATACGGATGCATTTGGTTTTATCAAGCCACTGGAACAAAGGCGGGGAATCACTTGTGCAACAGTTTTGGGTTCAGGTGGTGCTTCACGAGCTGTGAATTATGCATTATCTGTTCATGGGATCGAGACGATATACCTGGTAAGCCGCCGGGTTGGAGATAGCAAAACAAATGATTCAGCTGATCCGGGATTGAATAGCAGAACGCTCAAAAAAACTCATATAAAACCGGTTTCTTACAGCGATTTTCTTGAAGCAGTCAAACAGTCACAACTGATTGTGAACACCACACCACTTGGTATGTATCCGCAGGTTGCGCATACTCCATTTCCGGAGGAGGCACTTCCGTTCCTGGATGGGAAAATATGTTATGACATCATATATAACCCATTGGAAACAAAATTTATGGCCGATGCAAAAAAACATGGTGCCGAGATCATTAGCGGGCTTGATATGTTTATCTACCAAGCCGCGAAAGCATTCGAGCTCTGGTTTTCAAAACCCATGCCCGTTGAACGGGTCCGCAAGCTGATACTCGACCATGTCACACAATCAAAAAGTTAGGCTTTGTTATGTCTGTAATCTGGTCGAATAAAACCGATGGAATTGTTTCCGCCTTTCTATCCAGGGCCCAGGAAGAGCAAGGTTATCATATTCGCTCTGTGGCCAATGCCAAAAACCGGTCGGATCAGATTCGGGCTCTGGAAAATAATCGCACAACTATCTCGGAGTATCTTAGACGCCCCGACCTCATGCTGTCTATGGGAACACAGGTACATGGCACACAGGTAGCTTACACAGGAAAGCCTGAAATTATAGCAGATACAGATGGCCTGGTAACAGACCGAAACCAACTTGCCATTGCTGTTTTGGTTGCGGATTGTGCCGCTGTACTGCTTGCAGATCCCGTTCACAGGGTTGTCTCTGCCGTTCACGCCGGCTGGAGAGGGGCTGTACAGGGGATAACCGAACAAGCGGTATCCAACATGATCAAAGTTGGTGCGGAACCGGATATGATCAAAGCATATCTCAGTCCGTGTATATCCCAATCCAGGTTTGAAGTGGGCGAGGAAGTTGCATCCTTATTCAAGGAACAATTCGTTGATTATAATGGGCCCAAACCTCGTGTTGATCTGCAGAAGTTTGTATTTCAGAAACTTGTGGATTCTGGTGTTTCCAGTGATCGCATACAAGTTGACCAGCGTTGTACCTATACGGAGAACCGTTCCCTGCACTCTTACCGCAGAGACGGCGAGGATAGTGGGAGAATGATGGCTGTAATCGCATTGGCAGACTCGTGAATTTGTGCTATTTTGTTGCCGTGTTTTTTTCATCAAAAGCCTTACCAAAACGAGTTGTCTTGGAAGCCTTTCATATCTTTGATCCGATCTGTAAATCATCTAAAAAACTGACCTGTACACTTTGAAGAAGCAAGCACTTCTGATACTTGGATCCACCGGTTCGATCGGTACCCAGACGCTTGATATTGTCAAGGCCCATCCCGATAAATTCACGTTATTCGGATTAAGCGCCAATTCGAGCTGGAAGTTATTGGCGGAGCAAATCAATGAATGGAAGCCCCGCTATGGTGTCATATGCGATGAAACTTGTTATAAAAGTCTGCGCAATGCTGTTCACCACCATGAAACCGAGTTGTTGTGTGGGGAAGAGGCTTTGGGCGATATCATAAAATCCGAGCAGGTTGACACGGTGGTTAACAGCCTGGTTGGTTTTTCTGGTTTTCACCCCACGGTTACGGCACTATCTGCCGGAAAGAAAGTGGCACTTGCAAACAAGGAATCACTTGTAATTGGTGGCGAACTACTTGCCTCTCATCTCAATCAGAGTTATGACACCCTGGTACCCATTGATTCGGAGCACAGTGCGATTTTGCAATGTCTGGCAGGAGAAGAAAAAAACAATGTTGAAAAACTGATCATAACAGCAAGTGGTGGTCCGTTTCGCAGCTGGTCCAGGGAAAAGGTGAAGGATGTCACCGTGGATGACGCATTACAGCATCCAAACTGGGATATGGGAGCAAAAATCACCATTGATTCTGCAACGATGATGAACAAAGGCCTGGAGGTAATAGAAGCACACTGGCTTTTCGGAATTCCGGTCGGCAATATCGAGGCGGTTGTCCACCCCCAAAGTATCATACACTCCATGGTTCTTTTTAACGACGGATCCATCAAATCCCAAATGGGTCTTCCCGATATGAAACTCCCCATCCAGTACGCTCTTTCCTATCCCGAGCGTTGGCCGTTGAAAAACCCTTCACTGGACTTTCGTGTATTGCAGGAACTGACATTCGAACCTGTTGACAGAGAAAAATTTCCCTGTTTCGACTTAGCCATTGAGGCTGTCAAAGCGGGGGGATTTGCACCGGCAGTATTGAATGCATCCAACGAAGTCGCCGTACAGCGATTTCTGAACAAAGAAATTTCGTATATTCAAATCTCTGAAATTGTTGCCCGAAGTCTTTCTCATATAAACCATTCAGAAACGTTATCCGTATCGGCACTGAAAGAAGTTGACCGGGAAACAAGGAGTTTTGCACAAACAATCTGATTAACTCATAACATTTTCATGGAAGTAATTTTTGGTATCATACAAACTATTCTCATCTTTGTAGCAGCCATCTTTATATTGGTTTTGGTGCATGAGCTGGGGCATTTTCTTGCTGCAAAACTGTTCGGCATGCGCGTTGAAAGGTTTTCAATCGGTTTTCCACCCAGATTGGTTGGTGTGAAGAAAGGGGAGACCGACTACTGTGTTTCGGCACTGCCATTGGGTGGATATGTGAAGATATCCGGGATGGTGGATGAAAGTATGGATGACAGTTTTACCCAGACCGACCCCGAACCCTACGAGTATCGGAGTAAGCCTGTATGGCAGCGTATGATCGTCATATCGGCAGGTGTTATTTTTAATATGATATTGGCTTACATCATCTTCGCTGTAATTACATTCTCTCATGGTGTAAATCAGATTCCGGCCGAAAATATCAATGGTATTTACATTCCCGAGAGTTCCACGGCCGCTGAAGTGGGTTTTGAGACCGGTGACCGGCTGGTGGAGGTAAATGGTGAAGAGATTGAATACATCAGACGAGGCCAGTTCTTCTCGATGAGTGAAATTACCAGTCAGGATTTAAGTTTCACTGTTGAGCGGGATGGATCGTTGGTGACGATTACCCCTCCATCCGACTTTCTTGATTACCTGGCCCGTAATCCGGAGTTCATAGAGTTGCAAAACGCACTTCCCAGTAAAGTCGGAGCTGTTGCCGAAGGCACGCCTGCGGATGAGGCAGGATTACAAGAGAGTGATGAGATAGTAGCTATTGACGGGCAGGATGTAGCGTATTGGACTCAGATGGTAAGTATGATTCAAAGCGGTGGTGAGGAGATGACTTTCACCATAATGCGCGATGGAGAAACCATGGATCTTGATATCCGACCGGAACCGGATCGCCGCATTATCGGAATAACTATTGTGGATCCGCAGGAGTTTTTCGGCTATGAAACCGTCAATTTTGGACTTCTGGGATCCATCAGACAAGGAGTCAATCAAGCACACGATACTCTTTTTGGCATCATAAACGGGTTTCGTCAGCTGTTAACCGGAGCGATATCTGTCAGGGAAAATCTTGGTGGGCCAGTAGCGATAGCTTCGGTCACAGCCGAGGTTACCGAGCGGGGAGGCGCCCTTGGTTTCTGGAATTTTACGGCATTTCTGAGTATTACCCTGGCTTTGATGAATATTTTGCCCATACCCATGCTTGATGGCGGACATCTTATGTTTTTGATCTATGAGGCTATTACCCGGAGAGAGCCATCTATGAAAGTGCGTATGGCTTTGCAGCAGATCGGTTTTATATTATTAATCGGATTGATGATTTTTGTGACATTCAATGATATTCTAAGGCACGTAGTTAATTGACCCATGAGAATTGCAAAGGACGGAGTTCCTGTAATAATCGCCATACTGTTTCTTTCGTTGATTTTTGTAGTCATCGGATGGATTCTGAATAATCCTTTTTCTTACCTGATATACTTGCTTGCCGTTGGGGCTAGTGGCTTTACACTCTATTTTTTCAGGGATCCGGAGCGTGATGTACCCGGCGGGGATCATATTTTGGCACCGGCTGATGGCAGGATTATTGAAGTTCAACCGGTCCGGGAAGAGACCTATCTGGGTGACAGTGCGCTACAAATCACCATTTTTTTGTCACTAAAGGATGTGCATGTGAATAGATACCCGGTTTCCGGTACCGTAGAGCATGTTGCGTATTATCCGGGAAAGTATTTGGTAGCGTGGCACCCAAAAGCTTCAGAGCTTAACGAACGAGCCGAGTTCGGTATCAGGCATGAGTCCGGGTTGCGATTTTTTTACAGGCAAATCACCGGTTTTGTCGCGCGACGTATTGTTTTTCACACCCGCCAGGGAGATATAATACGTGCTGGCGACCGATTTGGGATAATGAAGTTCGGCTCCCGAATGGATATACTTGTGCCGGATCATTTGTCAGTGGACGTAAAAAAAGGTGACCGGGTAATCGCCGGAGAAACCATTCTGGCAAAGCTTTAGGGGACTGATGCAAAGGTATTATTATGAATCCTGAGAAAAGAAAACTGCGTCGCCAGTTGCGCAACAGTCATCTGAGAAGAAAGTTTCAAAGGCCCATACCCAGAACGATTGTGCCGAGCTTTTTTACTTTGATGAATCTGTTTTGTGGCTTTGCAGCCATTGTTCAGGTATATGAAGGGAAGCTGGAATTTGGAGCCTGGTTGATTGTAATTGCGGCCATATTTGATCTCATGGATGGTTTTATGGCACGTCTGGCAAACGCCACAACCGAATTTGGGATCGAGCTGGATTCCCTCAGTGATATCGTTTCGTTTGGAGTGGCGCCGGCATTTCTATTGTATAGCTTCTCCTTGAACGAAATGATGATTATCGGGATCATTATATCTGCATTTCCCGCATTGTGTGGTTCTGTGCGACTTGCAAGATTCAACGTAGACGCGCGAATCGAGGATGCCGACTATTTCAAGGGCTTGCCAATTCCGGCACTGGCTATGATGCTGGTAGCTCTTTTTCTGACCTTTAATCAAAGCCTGGAACTGTTTGATGGTTTCAAGTACGGTATCAACAGCATGTTGATACCGGTTATTCTTTTGTTGTCTCTGCTGATGGTGAGTACGGTCCCATTTGATAAAATACCAAAGTTCAAAAGGGAACATCTTAGAAAAAACAAAAAGCGCGTTTATCTTTTCTTTTTCTATGCGGTTGCGGTTGTTACCCTTCAGGAATACGGGCTGATCCTGGTGTTCAGCATATTTATCATAAAAGGGGTAACCAAATCAATGCATCATTTCTGGCAGGAAATACATCAGGAAATACCCTAAGAGTGGGGTGACGTATTGCGGTGGGGTAGGTCAGAACCACGAAATGGACGATTTTATGCATTCATAACCACGGCCAAGCGTATGGTGTGATGTTAAATGAAGGCCATTAAAAACTGTATTGCAAGCTTATGGCATGAGCTGTTCCAAATCCGGTTTCGTAAGGCAGGAACGCATAGTTGATGTAAAACTCGTTGATCAGTACACCAGCACCGTAACTGAACCTTCTTTGGGTATCACCGGACCGGTACCCTGTTCTCAGATCAATTATTTCGGAGATATTAAGTTCCAGGCCAAGGTTAACATATCCTTCATCCTGAGCGTTGATAGACCCATCCACTTTTTCAATCTCGTTTATCGGCAGGTTATAGTCGCCAAGAAGGGAAATCATGAATGGAATTTCATCTTCCAGTGCTGTCGTGGAGAATTGTAGCAATTTAATATCGGCACCAAAGCTAACCAGGGTGGGTAGGTTAGTTGAAGTATCGCGGAGTTCATTCATAGAGCCGAGATTCCGCAATGAGGAGGCAAGGCTGATACGGTCATCCATTATCGAGAGGTTGATACCTGCATTGAGCCCCACTCCGGATGCATCATCGACCAGGTACTGTTCATACAGATACATGCCGGTAAGACCAAAAGAGAGGGGCCCGAAAGAGCGCGCGTAAGATGTCGCGATCGAGAAATAGCGGATTGCAAAGCTTCCCACAGGTTCGGATGAGGGTTGGTTTCCGTAGTGGTTAATGTCATCTATGAGCGATGAGAGGAAGGCCAGTCCGAAAGCATCCCGATCACGCACAAATGTTACGCCTGCAAAACTGTTTTGGGTATCGGTAACAGGCCACAACATATAGGAAAGAGTTGCGCTATTAGTTTCTTCACGGGCGAGCATTGCAGGATTGATATAGATCGCTGAAGAGCCGGAAAGCGAAGCCGTATGAGCCTCTGAAATGCCCATGTTATACGCCGATGGTCCGGTGAGCAGAAACTGCATTCCGGTTGATTCGGAAGCAGATGCCTTTTGAAATGCGAACAAGCAAAGCAATATGATTCCTGATATAGATACCATGTTTTTCATGCGAAACTCCGGCTTAAGGTAAAACAAATGTAATTAGAATAAAAAAATCCATTTTTGGTTTGTTGCCTAAGTAATGATAGCATATCAGGGTGAAAATCGAATGGCAATGACATGTATTCCGGAAAGACCCAGAGGTTCGCGGACGAAAGCGTAGTCTACCGATGGATTTAATGCGTCATATGGCAAGTGAACCGAGAAACCAGTACTTAATTTGTGAGTTTCTTTTATAAACTCCAGGTCCATGACTTCCCAGCCTCCTCGAAGTGTTACACGCTCATGCGGCAACCAGGATACACCGACCCGGAACAATTGACTGTAGGTAACCTCATCCTCGGTAAGAATCCGGTTACCGGGTGGCAGAGTTCCTTCTGCAACCTGCATACGCTGATACTCAGCACTTTGACGTTGTATCTCAAATTCAGAACTCAATAGCAGGTCCCATGCAAAAAGGCGGTAAGAAGTGCTGATTTTATAGCGGTTGGGAAATGAGTCGTTGCGAGCGCGGCCCTGTTGTGCTCCATATAGATCCGTCGTATTCCAGGAGTATTCAGAGAGCAAATCCTGGGCTGTAAAACCGATGCGCCATGCTGTAGTTGGCTTGAATATGAGTCCGGCGTCAAAACCGGCGCTGGTGGAGTTATCTATACCATCATGGAAGTTGGCATGGTGTAATTTAACCCCGGCACCAATTTGAAAACGGGGGGAGATATTGATACCGAATGCTGCAAAAAGCTGGTATTCATGAGTTGACAGATAATTGGTATGGTATCCGCTGGAAGTCCGTCCATCAATATTGGTTACATTACCGTTCAAAAGTCCGATATTGAGTCCGGCGGAAGGTGGAAGGGGAAGTGAGAAGTTAACCGAGTGAAGGCTTCGGTCAAATGCCATAAGAGCCGTGCCCATGTCCACTTGCGTTTGCTGCGAATAAGCCGATAATGCCGGATTATAATGAGCGAAAATCCCTTGCTCCGAAACGGTTCCCATCGCGTTGCCCATAGCCATTCCTCTTGGTCCGAATCCCATGCGGGTGAATGCGCCGCTGAAGCCACCACTTTGCGCGACAGAGTCGGCCAGGGGAGTCAGGGTAATAATTACCAGAAGAAGCCATTGACTCAAGGATTTATTGCAGCGGAAGTGCGGGAAAGACAATACGGATCTAAACAATGCAAGGATTTGATCACATTGCATCGTATCGCCATTGTCAGACACTGTTTTTTTCGCCTGTGTGTTGGTATGGTGGGTATACAATCGGGTTTTCATGGTTATTCTAACAATAGGATTTTGCCAACAGTGCGATCACTTCCGGTATTAACTTCGTAAAAGACGGTCCCGTTGGCTACTTTACGTCCTTGTTGATCCGTTCCATCCCAAACAGCTTCATAAGTGCCGGATTCAAGTTTTTTTTGATCATCCAAAATTCGAATAAGGTTCATCCCAAAATCAAACAGGCGTATGGTGACATTGGAGGCATCGGGACTTTCAAATTTAATACGGACGAGCCCGTCTCTTCGGGGTGAAAACGGATTGGGATACGCGTAGGATGTAACGTCAGGTGCATCGGATTGGTGTTGGTTTTCTCCGTCAAGAGGGAAGTTGACACGGGTGATTTCCCAGCTGTTTCCGTGATCCACAGTGGAGGCGATACCGTCACTGCTTCCAATCCATATGCGTTCCTTGGTGGCGGCGACACTGAAATAACGGGTATTTGGTTTCATTAAGGTATTCGGACTTGTCAAACGGCTTATTTGGCGCCAGGATGTGCCATTGTCACGGCTTATGAAAACCCCGTTGTTTCCGGCTGCGTAGATGGTGTCATCCTGAAAACCGATATCGTATATACGTTCACCAATGAGATGTTTCTCAAACGTATGCCCGTTGTCTCTGGTAACCACAACGCCTTCCTGGTCCTGTCCGGAAACAGACACCCAGTTTGTCATCCAGACGGCCTGATCGTAGGGGTTTTCCTTGATGGAAGTAATCCAGTTTCCAAGCAGGCCCCGGTTACCGGGTGCTTGTCTTACATGTCTCCATCGGATGCTGTCGGCGGGAGCGGACAAAGCGTTATCCGAGATATTCAGACCTCCGGCTGTTCCGGCGTAAACCAGGCCATTGCCGGAAATAGCTACAGAGAAGCCAAGGTAGTTCAGATAGTCATTGGTTTGTCCATCACCACGGGGATCAATGGCGAAGTTGTAATTATGATCGGGATTCAGTTCATCCAAACTGAAAGGCGGAAGTACTACGCGTTCCCAGGTCTGACCAAAATCCATGCTTCTGCGTATTCCGGAGGCCCATGCCGCAAAAAAGACCTTGTCACCTTGGAAATCCACATCATAGGGTGGAGATTGCTGGGGAACGATTACAGGAACGATATCCAAATCCTGTCCACCATACCGGATCGTGGTGTCGGTCGGGGCATCCAGTGTCCTTGAGGTGTCGATTAATTCCCAGTTATTGCCACGGTCTGTCGATACATAAAATCCGAGTTGTGATTGAACCGATTCATCATTGGTGACGTGATTATATCCAATACCGGCAAAGACCGTATCCTGTGCCAGGGCCATGGAGAACACGCGTCCGCGTCCGTCCACGACCGAGTCGGCTTGTTCCGGTATCCTCCAATGCTGTTCATTGGCAATATTGTAGGACATTCGGGGACCAATCCACAAGGTGTCCCCATAAGCCCCCATATTTGAAACCGAGTTTTGGGATATGGACCGGTAATTGTAGGGAATGGAATCGGACAGAATTTGGGATTGCGCTGACTCCGGAACGGCAGCAAGTCCTGTAATCAGCACAAAAAGAGAAATAGCGGTGCGTTTCATTCTACAAATTCAAAATGTGATCGAAGCGTGTCGCTTCTGGTGCCTAAAATGTTAATAGCGTGTACTTCAACACTATACTTCTGAGGACTGTTGGTGGGGTTGACACTGAATATCTGAACATAGGTGCTATCGCCGGATACATTGCCAAAATCAGTATTTTGATCAGCCATGGCATACTCGGAGATGAAATTGTCGTCTTCATCAAACAACTCCAGGCGAACCTGCTCTATAAAGTCGATCGAGAACGGATGTGTGACTTCAGCCGACACGAAAAAGGCCGATTCACCGGCCGCGGGTATGGTGATCGTGTCCGGATGGTGAACAGCTAATATCTCCGGAGATCCAATATCCTCCCATACAACTTCAATGCGTGTTTCAAATCGGTCGCCAACCAGCTGATCAGGACTGTAGGGATGGACATAGATCAGTAAATCCTGGATGTCGTGAATCGGGCTTTCCAGTACCAGATCACCCTGATAGGTATCCGGTTTGGAGGCGTGTTTTGTCAGTGTATCCGAATCCAGTGTTTCACGGTCCTGAAGGGATATTAATGTAGCCACCAGACGTTCGTCATCGGTCAGGGCGCTTATCGCACTCAGCTCAAAAGTGATTACCGTATCCCGGACACCGTCAAGGCCACTAAAGTGAATGGAAGATGGTTCGACGGACAATTCATCTATTTTCGGAGAATCAGCCAGCACATTGGTGGGGCCATCCGCTTCACTACAGGAAAGGAACGTGATGGTTGGTAGTGCGATGGTCACTATGAATGCAAAAAACCAATTAGAATGTTTCAAAGCAGGAAAATCAACTGGGCGGTAGTGTGTGTATTTCGTTTACTGATAGCTTTGTTTCATGCGGCAAAAGTTACATTCTAATGGTTCGGCCTATATTAGCTTTTGGCTACCAGAATGTCAATGTTTTACCGATTGCACAAAATAAAAACGATCAGGTTCATAAGCTATCATATTGCATGCAACAGAAAACAAAATAAAGATATCGAACCATAGCCTTACGTTACAAAAGGAATTTTATGATGAGCGTAAAAAAAGAACATAAAAAAGCAGGTAATTATTGCATCGGTTACCCCGGTTGCTTAAATTAGCCGTCATGACATACAATAATACACATATCAACAACTGGTGGTGGCATCTCTGCTGAAAGCGGATTGTTACCGGTATGTGTGTTACCATTTTAGAGTTTACAGCCCGCTTTTCAGTCTAACTGGAAGCGGGTTTTTTTATTTGCGCATCTGAAGGTGCGTACGTTTTTCAAATAATATCAATTGTAAATGGACCGGGATACTTTCAAGCGATTGGCGAAAACATACACGGCGATTCCCGTTTACCGGGTTTTGATGGCTGATACGGTTACGCCGGTATCTTTGTTTTTGAGAATCAGAGAAGATGGGAAAATGCCCTTTTTGCTGGAATCGGTGGAAGGTGGGGAACAACTTGCCCGTTATTCATTCCTTGGCAGAAACCCCTATCAGGTTTTGACTTACTCTCAAAACGAAGTAAAGTTGACCCGGACAACAGATAACGCCTCTTCAGGTGATTATGTTGACGATGACACGAAATCAGACAAGGAATCTTTATCAGAGGAACCGGGTTGTAGCGAGACGTCTGTTACAGAAGTGCTGAACGAATCTTATTTTGATGCCTTGAAACGATTATGCATGACGTATAAAGAGCCTGAGATTGCGGATATGCCCCGACTCACAGGAGGAGCTGTTGGTTTTTCCGCCTATGATACGGTTCGTCAGGTCGAGGAGCTGCCCGATGCTCCGCCGGATGATCTGGATTTGCCGGAAGCCATCTGGTCCTTCTACGATGAAATTTTTGCTTTTGACCACGTGAAGCATCGTGTTGTGTTAATCAAAACGGTTTTTACTGATTCGGAGAAGGATCATGAGCGGCAATACGAGGATGCCTTGTCGGATCTGGACCGTATGGAAGGAATTATAGATATGCCGGTAACCGATAGGACCACTTATCGCAACACTTCTGAAAAACTCCGAAGCAACTTTGAAAAGAAAGATTATAAGAAATGTGTAGATAAAGCCAAGGAATACATCCATGCCGGTGATATTTTTCAGGTGGTTTTGTCACAACGGTTTCAAAGTACCTTTGAAGGTGACCGGTTTATGCTTTACAGGGCATTGAGAATGGTGAATCCATCCCCGTATCTGTTTTTTCTTGATTTTGGTGATTTTGCATTAGTCGGATCGTCACCCGAGGTGCTTGTGCAGGTTCAGGGAGATGAAGTCCGTTTATTACCTATTGCCGGTACAAGGCCACGGGGAAAATCCCTGGAGGAGGATCGGGCCTTCGAAGAGGAACTGAAAAATGATCCCAAAGAGCTGGCCGAGCACATTATGCTTGTCGACCTTGGACGCAATGACCTTTCGAGAGTTTGTGTCCCTCAGACTGTGGAACTCAGCAGGGACCGGGTCATCGAGAGATATTCACATGTTATGCATATTGTGTCTGATGTCAGAGGACGATTAATGAAGCAAAAAACAGCAGTAGATGCATTGATGAATTGCTTTCCGGCCGGAACGGTCAGTGGAGCGCCCAAGGTCAGGGCAATGCAGATTATAGATGAAATGGAGCCTACAAAACGCGGTCCCTACGCCGGTGCGGTTGGTTACTTTGATTTCTCAGGAAATATGGATACCTGTATCGCCATTCGAACCATGGTAGTAACGGATAGGGACATTTTCATACAGGCGGGAGCCGGAATTGTTGCCGACAGTAACCCCGAGAAAGAGTTTGACGAAACGGTAAACAAGGCCAAAGCACTGGTGAAAGCACTTGAGGTTGCTTTAAAACTGGAATGACATCCTTGCAATGGGTGTACGATATAACATATAAAATACTTTACAACAAAGAATACCTAACACCTATTTAACCCTTTTCATGAGTACTCGAAAAAAAACAATCCTGTCCGGCATACAGCCCTCTGGTCGGCTGCATTTAGGCAACTATTTCGGTGCGATAAAGCAGCATCTGGAACTTCAGGAAAAAGGTGATGCTTTTTATTTCATTGCCAATTATCACTCTCTCACGTCCCTGCAAAACGGTGGTGAACTCCGGCGCAATACATTTGATATCGCGCTGGATTACCTGGCATTAGGTATGAACCCGGAAAAATGCACCTTTTTTGCACAAAGTGATGTTCCCCAGGTTTTGGAGCTGGCCTGGATATTGGGGACCCTGACACCGGTCAGTTTGATGGAAAAGGGTGTTTCCTACAAAGACAAGGTGGCACAGGGGTTGCAACCCAATATTGGGCTATTCACCTATCCGGTATTACAGGCGGCAGATATTTTGATCTATCACTCGGATCTTGTCCCTGTCGGTGCCGACCAAAAGCAGAATATTGAAATATCGCGGGATCTGGCCGCCAGATTCAATCATGTGTACGGAGGAGATTATCTCCGGATACCGGAACCGCACATTGTAGAGGATGTTGCTACGGTTCCGGGTGTGGATGGCAGGAAAATGAGCAAGTCATATGATAACACGATCGATATATTCGATTCCGGAAAGCCTTTGAAGAAAAAAGTAATGTCAATTACGACAAACTCAACCCCTTTGGAGGAGCCCAAAGATCCCGATGTCTGCAATGTATATGCACTGATTAAACTTTTCGCTTCAAATGACAAACAAAAGGAGGTGCGTGAACGATACGAGGCTGGTGGCTTCGGATACGGTGATGCCAAAAAAGAGCTTCTTGCTTTGATCAAAGAGTATTTTGCCGAAGCTCACGAGCGTCGCCAGGAACTTGTAAAGGATCCCGATACGATATGGGATATGCTGCGGGATGGCGGAGTCAAAGCCCGGCAACGTGCCGAAGTGATTATGAAAGATGTGCGGGAAGTGACCGGCATGGTGCGAAACTTTACGACGACAGCCTGAGCGGTTTTCATCCGGACATTTAACCGATTTATTCAAAATCCTCATATAAAAAAACCCAGTGATGATAGTGATCATTGATAATTACGACTCCTTCACCTACAACCTGGTCCATCTGGTGGCCAGACATAGTGAAGAGTATGCTGTAATCCGGAATGATAAAATCGATATAGAAGGGATCAGGCAGTTAAAACCTGAAAAAATCCTGATTTCGCCGGGGCCGGGACGACCGGAAGATGCCGGTATCACGGAATCGGTGATCCGGGAACTGGGTGAGGAAACACCCATACTGGGTGTCTGTTTGGGACACCAGGCAATTGGCCATGCATTTGGAGCAAAGGTTGTTTCAGCCCCTTCATTGATGCATGGAAAGACTTCCCGCATCAAACATAATGAATCATCTTTATATGATCAGGTTCCTCAACTTTTTACGGCTACCAGATATCATTCCCTGGTGCTGGCCGAAGATACGATTCCCGGGGAGTTTTCCATTACATCCCGGACTGAAGACGGAGTGGTAATGGGAATTAAACATGAACGGTGGCCCCTGGAGGGAATCCAGTTTCATCCGGAGAGCATATTGACCGTTGAAGGGCCACGTCTTATAGAAAACTGGATGAAACGGGTTTGAGGTTTTAAATACGAAATGGTTATTACTTATGGATGAATTTACAGTCATATTACAGCAACTCTCAGAAGGCATTGATTTAAAACCGGATCAGGCTGATTACGCTTTGCGTGAGATCATAACCGGTAATGTAAATGATTCGCGCATCGCAGCATTTCTTTTTGGCATGCGGTGTAAAGGAGAAACGGTAACCGAGCTCACGGCCCTGGTCAATGTTATGAGGGAGGCTTCTGTAAAAGTTGATGCGGATACAGAACATGCCGTAGATTTGTGTGGAACCGGTGGAGATCTATCCGGGACATTTAATATCTCAACGGCCGCTATGTTTGTGGCGGCAGGTGCGGAGGTTCCGATTCTAAAGCATGGCAACTCCAGCGTTTCCAGCAAAAGCGGTAGTTTTGATGTGCTCAAAGAGCTTGGAGTGCAACCCGACCTGAACAAAGAACAGGTTGAGAAATGTTACCGGCAAACCGGGATGGCTTTCATGTTTGCCCCGCTGTTTCATCCCGCGATGGCTAAAGTCATGAGGTCCAGAAAAGATTTGGGCCTGCGTACATTCTTCAATATAATGGGCCCCTTGCTCAACCCCGCAGGTGTTAAGCGGCAAGTTGTTGGGGCTTATGACCTTCAAACGGCAGAAAAGATAGCTCGTATACTTGTCAACCTCGATACGGAGTACGCCTACGCGGTTCATGCTCATGACGGTTTGGATGAAATATCTACGACCAGTCTTACAGAGGTGTTTCAGTTGAATGGCCGTCGTGAGCTGGAAAGCAGAACATTTGACCCACGTGTGCTGGGCATCACACTGGCGAAAGCCGGAGAGCTTGACGGGGGGACTCCGGTAGAAAATGCCGAAATCATCCGATCGGTTTTGAATGAAAAGGCAACCCGGGCTCAGCGTGATATTGTGCTATTGAATGCAACATTCGCCATACATGCCTCTGGTTTGTATGATGACTTTCAGGAAGCCTCGCTGGTAGCACTGGAGAGCCTGGAATCGGGTGAAGCACGTAAAGCTTTGAGTCGGTTTACAGAAGCCACTTCTGACTTCAAACGGTGATGATAAAAGCAGAAATAAACGACATTGAAAAACAAAGTAAAAAAAGAGACTGAGCATTGGCATCGATTCTAAAAAAAATTCTAACAGAGACCCGGGATGAGATTTCCAGGTGTAAGAAAAAAGTCTCTGTAAAGGATTTTAACGCTTTTGAGGAGTATCACAGGCCACGGAGAGATTTTCGCGGATCCCTTTTGAGAGATGGTAGTGTTTCTGTTATCGCAGAAGTAAAAAAAGCTTCGCCATCAAAGGGGATAATCCGGAATGATTATAATCCCGTGTTGCTGGCACACGATTATCAGAATTATGGAGCGTCCGCTATTTCTGTACTTACCGACACTCCTTTTTTTAAAGGAGCACTTTCACATCTTCAGGAAGTGTCTGCCATATCAAGGATTCCGGTTTTGCGGAAAGATTTTATAGTAGATTTCTATCAGATAGAAGAGGCCAGGGCATGGGGGGCGGACGCGATATTGCTTATCGCCAAGATTACGGATGGGCAACAACTGACCGAGTTGCATGCGGCCGCGGAAGAAACCGGGCTTCAGGTTCTCGTGGAATGTTACGATGAAGTGGATTTCGCCAGGCTGGATTTTTCCTTTGTTTCCATAGCTGGAGTGAATAACCGGAATTTGGATACCTTCGAAGTGGATTTGCACCGGGGCGTTGAATTGTTAAGCCGAACACCAGATGATGTTCTCAGGGTTTCAGAAAGCGGGCTGACAAAACCCGAGGATCTTTTATTTCTGAAGGAAAACAACATCCATTCGGCATTGATTGGTGAACATTTCATGCGGCAGGACGAACCGGGAAAAGAGGTGCAGCGCATTCGGGAATTAGTAACCATGAATTCATAAGAAAAAAATCTGCTTTTATGACAAATCAGCAAACACGACTCAAAATATGCGGTATTACGAATTTGGAGGATGCCCGGTTTGCGGCGGGAGCCATGGCAGACTATCTGGGTTTTATTTTTTATCCGGGTAGTGCGCGTCATGTTTCCCCCCGAACGGCTGCTGAAATATCCGGATGGATAGAAGGACCCGGAAAAGTGGGAGTATTTGTAAACCAGCCCATTGAAGAGGTGAACTCGGTGATAGACCGGGTCGGAATCGATATGGTTCAGCTTCATGGTGATGAATCCGTCGACTATGCCCGGAAGGTCAAAAAGCCGGTCATTAAGGTTTTCCGTGTAAAAGGATCTGAAAATGCAGCGGATCTGGAAAAGACACTTGAAAACTGGAAAGGAGTTGCAGCTTATTTCCTTTTCGATGCGTTTGACAAAAAAGAGTTTGGAGGCACGGGAAAGACCTGGGATTGGTCATTGATGAAATGTATCACATGTGATACACCTTTTTTTCTGGCAGGGGGTATTTCATCAGACAATGTCAAAGATGCCGTCGCATTACTTCGACCCTATGCAGTTGACCTCTCAAGCACGCTGGAAGATCGCCCCGGTGTAAAAGATTTCGAGAAAATGCAGGACTTTTTTGACCAGTGGAATGAGATCCGGGATGTTCAGAATGAGTCTTAGTTTTTCTCAATACAGACAATATCATCATCATACTTTACTATAGATCATGCAACCAGCCAATACAGATAATTCAATACAAAGTGTTCCTGATCAGCGGGGTTTTTTTGGTAAGTACGGTGGCCGATTCGTGCCGGAAATCCTGATTCCGCCGTTGGAGGAGCTCCATGCCGCTTTTATAGCATCCCAAAAAGATCAGCGATTCCTTCAGGAGTATGATTCGCTTTTGAAGGAATATGTGGGAAGGCAAACGCCATTAACCTACGCGGGACGACTGACTGAGTATTTCGGTCATGCCAGAATCTATCTAAAGAGGGAAGATCTTTGCCATACGGGTGCCCACAAAATCAATAATGCCGTTGGCCAGGTGTTGCTTGCCCGTGAGATGGGCAAAACCCGGATTATTGCTGAAACGGGCGCGGGACAACATGGTGTAGCTACTGCTACGGTGTCTGCCCATTTTGGAATGGATTGTATCATATACATGGGTGCCGAAGATATTCGAAGGCAAAAGCTGAATGTGGATCGCATCAGGCTTCTGGGCGCGGAGGTAAGGCCTGTAGAGTCAGGTGCCAAAACATTAAGCAACGCAATTAATGAGGCGATCCGTGACTGGGTTAGTAATGTCGACGATACGTTCTATATTATCGGATCGGCGGTGGGGCCACATCCCTATCCGCAAATGGTAAGACAGTTCCAGTCGGTTATCGGAATCGAGACCATGGACCAATGTCTGGAAATTGAGGGTAGTATACCGGATCATGTTGTGGCATGTGTAGGAGGCGGTTCGAATGCCATCGGTATGTTCTACCCCATGATGGACTATTCCGACATTACCCTCCACGGCGTAGAGGCGGCGGGTGAGGGAGTTCTGACAGCTCGCCATGCGGCTACACTGTCTGCGGGTCACCCTGGAGTACTGCACGGGTCATTGAGTTATCTTCTTCAATCTCCACATGGCCAGATAGAGGAGGCTCACTCCATCAGCGCGGGACTCGATTATCCCGGGGTTGGTCCGGAACATTCCTACCTTAAAGATAGCGGAAGAGTGCATTATCACGCTGTAACCGACCGCGATGCTATTGATGCTGTTAAGCTGCTCTCATCCAAAGAGGGTATTATTCCGGCTATAGAAACCGCCCATGCGATTGCCTATCTGGACAAACTGATGCCACAGACCCGATCGGATCAATATGTTGTAGTCAACTGCTCCGGTCGGGGAGACAAAGACATGGAAACCATCTCAAAATGGATGAGTTAATGCAGACAGACAACAGATTAGAATCGGTATTCAAAAACAGGAAATCCGACCAAAAGATAATGAGTCTTTTTATAACATCGGGTTATCCGGAAATCCATAAAACGGTTGACCTCATACTTGAACTGGAGGCCAGTGGTGCTGATATCATCGAGTTGGGTATGCCATTCAGCGACCCGCTGGCGGATGGACCAACGATACAGTATGCCAGTAAGGTAGCCCTGGAGCAGGGTGTGAACCTGGATGTGATTTTTGAGCAAGTTGAACAGCTCCGGAAAAAATCGGAAATACCTGTAGTGCTAATGGGATACATCAATCCGGTAATGCGCTATGGAATGGAATCGTTTTTTAAAAAAGCATCCGCCTCAGGTGTTGACGGTGTGATTTTGCCGGATGCACCTGCCGGTGAATACCCTGAAATGGAAAGTATGTGTGATAAATACGGTGTTGCCCCGATCTATTTGGTGGCTCCGAATACGCCCGATGAACGTATGGAGGTCGTTGACAAAGCCAGTAAGGGTTTTGTTTATTGTGTTTCGGTTACCGGTGTCACCGGAGCACGTGAGAGGAATGATATGACGGATCCGGTCCGGGTATTCCTGAAAAGGGTGCGGTCGCGGATCACGAAGAATCCCGTGCTGGTCGGATTCGGTATACGCTCGCACCAGGATGCCATGCGTATCTCATCTGAAATGGATGGCTTTATTGTGGGAAGTGCGTTGATAGATCACATACGACAAGTATATCCATCTGAGGACTGGATCAGCTCTGCCGGTCGTTTCGTAAAATCATTGAAAACAGGAAAAACTGAGGCGAATCGGTAGTAACATAATGTATGTGATGCGGTGAAGGTTGCATTTCATACCCTTTTTTAAGATCGGGGAGATATCACAAATCCAACATTTTTTCGTTAGTAACGGAATAAGATTCGTGCAATGAGTTGCAGTAATCTTATCTTGAATCCGTGACAAACCTCGAATAAAACATTGCTAATTTGATCGGCATGAACATTAATAACCGTGTGACACTTTTATTTGCCCTTTTTGCAGGACTGTTTATATGGGCCTCTTGTGAAGGAGATTATCGACGATTCGCCAAGGGAGGATTTTCTGAAATTGTGGTGGTCATGGATTCTACCCAATGGGATAGTCCAACCGCTGATGCCATACGCCAAACTTTTGGAAAGGAGGTCATGACCCTTCCACGGCCAGAGGAGAAGTATGATCTTATTTTCATGGATTTGCAAACCAACCGTGACCTTGACTACATCAAGAATTTTAAAAATACGATAATTGCAGCTCCTATTGATGAAGATAGCAATGTCGGGGCCTTCATTCGTTCTGTGATGAGCGAAGATATAAAGGAGCGAATCGCAGATGGTCGAAATTTCGCATTTCCGCTACGTGATCGATGGTACCGTGATCAATGGACACTATTCCTTTCTGCACCAGATCATGAAACGCTTTCGCAAAAAATAGGGGAGTCGGAAAGAAGCCTGGTGGGATACCTGGATGAGTTGGAAAGAGAGCGCTGGCAACAAGAGATCTACCGACGTGGTGAACAGGAGCATCTTGCAGATACCTTGCGAGAAAATCATGGGTTTGGTTTCCGTGTGCAACATGACTATCGCATAGGAGTGGATACTACCAGTTTTATATCATTCCGACGTTATCTTCATGACAACGACCGCTGGATATGGTTCTCCTATTTTGAAGACAGGGATGGCTTGGATGATATTGACCAAGAGTGGATTAACTCGGTTCGTGACAGTCTTAATGAAAAATATATCAGGGGAACCAGGGATGATTCCTATGTGGAGACCGAGTATCGAAGGGCCATAGAAACTACCGAAACAACCATCAATGACAAACCTGCATTGGAAACCCGTGGAACGTGGAGAATGGCCGGAGACCTGATGGGTGGCCCTTTTCTGCATTATACGGTTTATGATGAAAGACAGCGGCGTATTTACATGATGGAGTTCGCCCAGTTTGCACCCAGATATAACAAAAGACGCTTCATGAATCAGTTTGAGGCAATGGCTTATACCTTTGAGACGGTGGACCCGGATGAAGAGGAGCCTGTCGCGGAACAGTATTAATTTCTTCAATCAGGATGATAGATAAAATAAATAGCGGGCAGGGGGTTGTATTTATAAATTCACATAAAATTCAAAAAAAAACCGTTGCTTTATTTGTAATGTAACTATTGCTCACCTGATTATAAAATAACTGCTTATTAAATAAACGCCTATGGAAGCTCTTGAATTAGCCCGTTGGCAATTTGGTATCACAACGGTATACCATTTTATCTTTGTGCCGCTCACCCTCGGATTGTCGGTCCTGGTGGCAATTCTGCAATCATTTTATTACAAGACCGGTGATATACAATACAAAAGACTGACCAAGTATTTCGGTAAGCTTTTTGTGATCATTTTTACCCTGGGTATTGTAACCGGTATTGTGCAGGAGTTTCAATTTGGGATGAACTGGTCTGAGTATTCCCGATTTGTAGGTGATATTTTTGGCATTCCTCTGGCAATAGAAGCATTGACGGCTTTCTTTATAGAGTCCACATTTCTTGGATTGTGGATTTTCGGCTGGACCCGGCTACCCAAGGCTGTACATCTTGCCTGCATTTGGCTGGTTGCGATAGCATCGAACCTGTCTGCCATTTGGATACTTATGGCTAATTCCTGGATGCAGGTGCCTGTAGGGTATCATATTGTTGGCGGACGTGCGGAGTTAACGGATTTTGTAGCCATCCTGATGAATGAACGTTTACTGGTTCAAATGCCTCATGTGATATTGGGAGGATTCATCACAGGAGGTATGTTTGTACTTGGACTAAGTGCATGGATGATAATTCGTAAGAAACAGTCTGAAATGTTCCTCAAATCGGCCAAAATCGCTTTGGTATTCACGGCTGTAGCCAGTTTGCTTACCGCGACTACCGGTCATGATCAGGCCCAGGATACTGTACAGTCGCAACCGATGAAAATGGCAGCCATGGAAGGACTTTGGGAAACCGAAGAGCCTGCAAGTTTTTCTCTTTTTGCCATCATCGATCAGGAGGAACGAACCAGCAACCGGGAGATACGCTTGCCTTATATGCTTTCTGTTCTTGCACACAATAACTTGTCAAGTGAAGTTCTTGGTTTAAACGACATACAAGCTGAGATGGCAGAAAAGCATGGGCCCGGGGATTATTTGCCGCCCGTAGCCATTGTTTACTGGAGCTTCCGGATCATGGTCGGATTGGGTGTTTTGTTCATCATTGTTGCTTTCTGGGGACTTTGGCTATGGTGGAGAGAAAAGTTGCAACATCATAAGTTCTTCCTGAAAACATCAATAGTGATGATCTTTCTTACTTTTGTTGCCAATACGGCCGGTTGGCTGGTAGCGGAAATGGGACGCCAACCCTGGGTGGTTTATGAACTTCTGCTCACGGCAGACGGGGTATCACCATCGGTATTTGAAAGCTCGATATGGATCAGTATGACCGCCTTTACGCTGGTATACGGTATATTGGCGGTGGCTGCCTTTTATCTGGTGTGGTACTACGGCAAACAGGGAGCTCCTGAGGAAGAGGAGGGAGTGGAAACCAACCTTCATACTTACTAAAAAATATACGGACCATGGACTTACAGACATTTTGGCTTATTCTTATTGCCGTATTGTTTATAGGGTATTTTTTTCTTGAAGGCTTTGATTTCGGGGTTGGAATACTCATGCCCTTTGTGAGCAAAGATGAAATTGACCGTCGTGTTTGCCTGAACACAATCGGACCCTTTTGGGATGCCAATGAAGTGTGGCTGATTACTGCTGGGGGCGCTATGTTTGCAGCTTTTCCTCATTGGTATGCGACTCTTTTCAGTGGTTTCTATCTTCCGCTGCTACTGATTCTGCTGGCACTGATTGTCCGTGCCGTCGGCTTTGAATTTCGAAGTAAAATGAAAGAGCAATGGTGGCGCAAGACAGCCGATTACTTCGTGTTCTGGGGAAGTGCTCTGCCTGCTTTTTTATGGGGAGTTGCACTCACAAACATCGTAATGGGCTTACCCATTGGAAGTGATATGAATTTTACAGGGACACTTGCGGCGTTACTCAATCCTTATGCACTTCTTGGCGGTGTGGCTTCATTGTCCATATTCACCCTGCACGGAGCCATTTTTCTCAGTCTCCGGACTACCGGGGATATGAAACAGCGGGTGGAGCATTTGGCAAAAAGGATTTGGATTCCGACGGGAATCATTTTACTTACATTCGCTCTCCTGGGCTATCGTGAAACGATATTGTTTGAGGGACTGGGACTCGTTCCGGGGACACTGCCTATGATTGCGATTGTGGCATTTGTGGCTGTGTTTGTATTAATGCAGTTCAATAAATACGGATGGGCTTTCATGGCCACGGGTATTACGATTGTATTTGGCACTATGGTGGTATTTCAAGGAATGTTTCCGATCGTCATGCCGTCCAGTATATCTTCTGATTATCATCTGACCATATATAACGCCTCTTCAAGTGATCTTACACTTACTATCATGATGGTACTGGCACTTATATTTGTACCCATCATTCTGGCTTATCAGGGATGGAGTTACTGGGTCTTTCGCGAGCGATTGACCCGCGAGGCCATTCCCAGAAGCTGACCGGATGTCGGATTCTCGTTCCAATCACAAAAAGCTTTTTCAGGTTGCTTCCTCGGAATGGAGGCTTTGGGCACTTATTGCAGGCATGAGCTTTTTATCTGCCGGCACAATCATTTTATTGATGTATGGGTTGAGCTCGGCCATAAATGCCGTATTTATGGAAGGCGAAGCCTTGGATGCGATTTTACCTGCGATTTATCTGATACTGGGAGCTGTACTATTACGCGGTATCATTCTTTGGCTTTCTGAAATCACAGCTCAAACGGCGGCTTCCCGCATAAAAAAAACTCTTCGGGATCGCTTATTCCGGCATATTCAAAATCTTGGGACGGCATGGACCGGTCGCCAAAGTAGTGGAGAGCTGGCTTCAACCGCCACAAGCGGTATCGAAAAACTGGACACTTATTACGCCCGTTTTATTCCCGCTGCTATTCATATGGGCATTGTTCCGCCGGCGATTGTTCTGTTTGTTATTGGTATCGATTGGATCAGCGGTTTGATACTCCTGGTAACAGGCCCCCTGATTCCGGTATTCATGTCATTCATAGGTATGAAGGCTTTGGATCAATCCCAAAAGCAGTGGGCTACATTGAGCAGGTTAAGTGCATTCTTTCTGGATTCTGTTCAGGGTTTGCGAACATTAAAGCTGTTCAACCATACTACCGCGAGGCAACATCAGGTCGAGAAGATGAGTGATGATTTTCGAAAGACGACCATGGGGGTTTTAAAAATTGCTTTTCTCTCCGGGTTTGTTCTGGAATTATTTGCCTCCATTGCAACAGCTCTTGTTGCCGTGGAGATAGGTGTCAGGTTGATTGAAGGCCACATAGGCTTTCAGTTGGGACTTTTTGTGCTACTGCTTGCACCCGAATACTATTTGCCTTTTCGTATGTTCGGGGCGCAACACCATGCAGGAATGGAAGGAACCGAGGCTGCAGAGCGAATTTTTGAGATTCTGGAGACACCCGCCCAAACCACTTTTAAAGAATCAGAGAAAAAAGCTTTTCCTGAACCTCCTTATGAGATAACGTATCATAATGTCACCTTTTCATATCCGGGTTCAACCGCGTCGATACTTCGCGGGTGTTCATTCCGGTTGAAATCCCGCTCAACCACCGCCTTGGTTGGACGTAGCGGAACTGGAAAAACCACTCTGGTGAGGCTTCTGACCGGTCAATATCAGCCGAACAGCGGAAGTATATCCGTAAATGGGATCCCGGATTTAACTCTGGATCAAGAAGAGTGGTTGTCAAAAATCGCCATTGTTAGTCAGGGGATTTGGCTTTTTGATGATACGGTTCTCGCTAATTTAAAAATAGCCAGGCCCCGGGCCAGCTTCGAAGAAGTTGTGGAGGCGACTAAAGCAGCTCAAGCTCATGAATTTATTGAGAGATTACCGGAAGGGTACCATACTCAGCTTGGTGAGCATGCAGGCCGATTAAGTGGTGGAGAACGCCAGCGGCTGGGAATTGCCAGAGCGCTTCTAAGAGATGCTCCATTGGTTATTTTGGACGAGCCATCATCGGCACTGGATCCTGAAAGTGAACATCAAATATCCAGGGCATTAGAAACCTTGTTGGTCAACCGCACCGTACTTATAATAGCCCATCGTTTATCAACGGTACGCAATGCCGATCGAATTTTGGTATTGGATAAGGGGAATATAGTTGCAGAAGGCACTCATCAGGAATTGCTGCATACCGAAACCAGGTATCAAAAAATGGTCAACATCAATCACACAGAATCCACATGAGACCACTGATTCAATTAACCGGATATCTGAACTATTATCGTTGGCGTGTATTGGCAGCGATTCTGGTGGGAACCGGTACGATTCTGGCAGGAGTGGGATTATTATCCAGTTCGGGTTATTTGATTTCAGCGGCAGCTTTGCAGCCTCCCATTCTTGACCTGCTGATGGTGATTGTTGCGGTTCGTTTTTTTGGGATCAGTCGTGCGGCAATGCGTTATGGAGAACGCTTTTTATCCCATGATATCACATTTCGATTGCTTTTACGTTTTCGCAGTTATTTTTTCAGGGTTCTTAGCATACTGCCGGCCTCTTCGCTGAAAGGATTTCGCTCCGGTTCACTTTTGTCAACTCTTACATCCGATATCGATGACTTACAGAACTACTATGTCCGGGTTTTCAGTCCTGTTTTAATAGCGATTATTGTCACTGTGGTTGCCTCTTTGTTTTTGTACTCATTCAGTCCGCCTGCGGCATCCGTCACCCTGGCTATGCTGGTTCTCAATGGTGCCGGTGTGCCATTGCTCATGCAACGACTGGCTCGGGGAATCGGTCAAAAACAGATCGCTCTGAGAAGCAGGATGCATGAGCTGTGGGTCGAGCAAGTCCAGGGTGCGGAAGAGATACGATTGTTCGGTTTGCAAAACCAAAAACAGAGGAAAAATGAATATTATGCTGAACAAATCAAGTATTTGGAGCAAAAGCAATCGCTTTTAACAGGTTTTCAGGATACTCTATCCCATGGAATGATGTACTTTGCGGTATTGGTCTCGTTAATTGTCACCGTGCCGCTTGTTATTGAAGGAGCTCTTGATGGCGTTTATCTGGCACTTGTTCTGCTTGGGGTAATGGGGGCATTCGAGGCGACACAAAATCTTGGTACGGCCTTCCAGTATCTTGAAAACTCCCGGAAGGCGGCAGATAATCTTTTTCATATTGCAGAGCCGAAGTCTGATGCGGAACGCCAATTTTCTTTGGATGATACGGAGTCTGATCCAACTGGTTTACAAGAAGAAAAAATCGATACTCAAGCGATTAATTTCAGTAATGTGACATTTGGATACGATGAAATAAGGGTACTGGACAAAATTGACTTTTCTATTCCTCCGGGGTCGAAAGTGGCGATTGTTGGTCCAACGGGATGTGGGAAAAGCACTATTGTAAACCTGATATTACGGTTTTATGACCCGGATGAGGGCAGGATTCATTTTCATGGAAAACATATTAACGAGATTCCGGAGAGTGTAGTTCGTTCGGCTGTAACAGTAGTGGATCAGAACACCTACCTTTTTAATGACGCTCTCCGAAACAACCTTTTGCCTGCCTGTCCGGAAGCAACCGATGGCCAGATGATTTCCGCACTCAGGCAAGCGGGTATGGGAGACTGGCTGTCGCAGCATGGTTCAGGGCTGGATACTGTCATTGGAGAGCAGGGCGTAAGTGTGAGCGGGGGAGAGCGTCAACGGCTTGCCTTGACAAGGGCTATACTAAAAAAAGCTGAAACATGGATACTGGATGAGCCAACGGCGAATCTGGATACCGTGTCAGAAAAAAATATCATGAATACCATAAAAGATATTACGCGGGGAAGGACGGTATTGTGGATTACGCACCGCTTGGTGGAAATGAAGCGATTCCACAAGATTCTGGTTATGTACGATGGCAAAATTGTCCAGCAGGGGGATCATCACAGCCTGATGAAACAGAGAGGGTGGTATCATTCCATGTTCTCCATCCAGAAAGATGTTATGAGCGATGATCGTGATACCACAGGCGCCGGAACCTGATAATGGAAGGAACAAAACGATTACAAAGCAGTCAACTATTCATATTGATGCAATGTAGTTATCGTTTCTTAGTCCATTGAATAGGGGTTTTGATCAGCGATGCGTTGGTATTCAATAAACTCCCCAGGTGATAAGTCAGCAAACATGTAGTTAAGCGGATCCACGGAACTTCCGTTTTTTCTCACTTCGTAATGCAAGTGGGGGCCGCTCGTAAGTCCCGAGTTTCCTGTTTTTGCAACCAGCTGACCTCTTTTTACCTCGGTGCCTGGTCTTATGTCATCTGCTATATCCGAAAGATGGGCATAACGTGTTTCATAGCCGTGGCCATGATCGATGACCAGCATCAGTCCATAAGTTCCGCGTCTGCTGGTGGATTTTACAACGCCATCTCCGGTACTGTAGACCGGAGTGCCACGGCGGGCACGGAAATCCATACCTTCGTGCATGCGGTTGTATCCGAGAACGGGATGTCTTCTCATGCCATAACCGCTTAAAACCATGCCATTTACAGGCCTGATGGCAGGAATATTACTCATCAGTTCCCTGTTGCTGTTATAGTGTGACTTGATCTCTTCAAAACTGAGTTTTTGGATGTTCAGGCGTCTTTCCATGCTCTTAAGATTGCTGGCTGTCCAGCGTAAGATATCGGATGCATCCGAACTGTAGGCATCAAATTCGGTATACAGATCCGCTCCGCCAACTCCGGCTTGTCGTTCATCATCTGAGATGGGATCGACTCCCAAAACAGTACGGTACAGTTCATTGTCTGTTTCCGCTAATTCGGCCATCTGTTCATCAAGTTTCTCAATAGTTGTCCGTGTTTCCTCGAGCTGACTGTGAAGGGCTTCGTTTTCGGCTTTGAGTGCAATTTCGGCCGGAGAGCCTGTTGTATGTGTCAATATCACGAGTGAGAGCACACTCACAATGGCACCGGAAAGTATCCACAAGCTCAGGGAGTAAATCACCTTTTCAGCCGGGCGGTACTGTACCGGAATGAATTCACACTCTTTTTCGTCGTAATAAAAATAGTTCCTCAAAACAGATTATTGTTGGTTTTCAGTTTAAGGTATGCATCAAAAGATACAGCAGACTTGTTTGGTTACTGCTACTACCGAAATAATAATTTATCTCATTTACCTCGAAACAATTTCACTATCATTCTAAATTACAAATTCATACAAAGAAAAACCATTATTCGAGGTCACCCTCAAAATAGTCGACGGCACGTTGCATAATGGGTGTTTTTTCTGTTTTTTCTGCTATTTTTGTCTGAATTTTTTGTTGAAATTCCTTGGCGGCATCATAACCGTAATTAGCAAGTAAGTGATTCATGGCAATGACTTCTGCGATGACCGTAATATTCTTGCCGGGAGTAATCGGCAGATTAATCGTTGGAATATTGACTCCGAGAACCGAAGTGGATTCGCGATTTAATCCCGTTCGGTCAACGTGTTGCGAGTCATCCCATAAACTAAGCTCCAGGATAACTTCTACACGTTTTTGGTAGCGTATAGACCTTATGCCAAACATGGACATCACATCAATAATTCCCAACCCCCTGATTTCCATGAAATGTTTATTGATTTCGGAAGGAGAGGCGATCAGCAGATTGCTTTTTTTGGTAAGTATGATCACATCATCGGATACCACGCGATGTCCGCGCTCAACCAGGTCGAGGGCTACTTCGCTTTTACCGATACCTGATTTACCGGAAATCAGGATTCCAACTCCATAAACATCCACCATGGAGCCGTGTACCATACTTTGAACGGCAAATTGATCTTCCAGGAAATCACGCACAAGAAACATGAACATGGTGGTTTCCATGGTGGTTTGGAAAACCGGAATGCCCGACTCCTCAGCTAATTTGATAAAGGAATCGGGCAATTTATTTTTGTCGGTAAGAAAGATAGCCGGTATCTGAAATTTTGTGATTTCAACAAAAGATTTTTTACAGGCTTCTTCTCCAATATGTCTGATGTACTGGCTTTCACTATTTCCGATAACCTGAATCCGGTGGTGTGAAAATAGTTCAACATAGCCGGCAAGAGCCAAACCAGGCCGATTCAGGTCGGTATCGGTAATAAACCGCTCCTCACAGGTATTTTCTGAAGCCAGGTTGATGACTTCAAGTTTCAGTTTATTACGTAGCTGCTCCACCAGAAAAGAGACGCTAATATGCTTTTTTCTGGGAACTGCTTTGAGATTTTTCAGGGACATATCGTTATAAAAATGGGTAGGTGTCCAAACGGTTTAACTGCGTGAAAACCGTTTCTCCTTGTATTTCAACAATTGACGTCTCATGCTATCCACGGCTGAACGGAGCGCCTGTTCATAAGCGGGTCCTGATTCGGTGGCATGAAGCAGATCCTGCTTGACTTTGACCGTTAATTCGGCCCGGGCAGGTTCTTCGTTATCTGGACTGGGTTCCAGAACGATGTCACAGGACAGGATACCATTATAAAACTTGGTTAATTTATTTACTTCTTCGGTAGCAAAATCCTGAAGTGTTTGAGAGGCATCGAATTTACGTGCTGTGAATTTTATGTTCATTTTGGAAACAAGATTTAGTGAGACATTTCTGTTGGTTTAGAGCAATATCCAACAATATTGAGAAAAACAAAACAGCAGAGATACTTAATCTCCTTTGCGATCTTTGTCATCGGCTCGTGGATGGGCGGTTTTGTAGATATTTCTAAGATGTTCAACACTTGTTCCGGTATAGATCTGGGTTGCCGACAGATCTGAATGCCCCAAAAGCTCTTTGATTACACGAATACCGGCACCGCGGTCCAACATGTGAGTGGCAAAGCTGTGTCGAAAAACATGGGGGCTTTTGCGGCTGATTTCACTTACACCGGATAAGTAGTTTTTCACTTTTCTTTGGATAAAGCGTGGATAGATTCGTCGTCCGGAGTCGGTTAGAAAAAGTGCCTTTACATCACTTTTGCCTGTTTTATTACTGATCAAGTCGTTTCTTTTGGTCATGTAATGCTTTAAAGCTTCGGCGGCTTTTATTCCGAAAGGGATGATACGTTCCCTGGAGCCTTTTCCAAACACCTTGACACGGTTTTGTTGCAAATCCAGGTCAGCTAAATCGAGAGAAACCAACTCTGAAAGTCGTATACCTGCACTGTAGAGTAATTCCAGAAAGGCAAGATCCCGGGCGCCGGATGCCGTATCCGTTTCAATGGAATTCATCATTTCATCGATTTGTTCGACCAGAACCGTTTGCGGGAGCAACTGGTCTTTCTTGGGGACCATTAACAATTGAGCCGGATTGTGATAAGTGAGCCCCCTTTTGAAGCAAAACTTCAAAAAAGATCTGACAGAAGCTGTTTTTCTGGCCAGCGTTGACTTTGCCAATTTTTGTTGCATTAAGGATCCCAGCCAGAGTCGAATGATCAATCGGTCTATACGATGAAAGTCAAGTTTCTCGGGTGTTGTCTGCCACTCTTTGACGCAAAAAATCAAGAATTGGGTAATATCACGCTTATAGGCTTCGATGGTTTTTTTTGAGGCGTTACGCTCAACCTCAAGGTATTTTGTAAAACGTTGTAATGTGGGATACTCGCTCATGAGGCCGGATAATGACTTTGGAACTGCGGAAAACCGACGATTATGCGTAATGCTTTACAGATAGATGAGACATGTCGCAAATCGTTATTTTACAGATATTAAAAAATACAAATGTAAGGATTGGTTTGTAAAGTAATCTAAAAGGGTGTTTCGTCTTGGGGTTTTAAAAACACTTATACATAAAAAAAAATAAAAATGGAGGTCCAAATATTTCGGGGATTTATTTATGAAATATAATAAAAAAGAAAGAGGATACGATTTTGCATATCGCCAAATACAACTTGCGGTAGATATTTTAATAAGAGACATTTTAGTGATTCGAAGTGTAACTGACTGGGCTGACGCGATGGGATATTCCAGAGCGCATTTTTGCAGAAAATTTACATGGGAGTTCAGGGAAAATCCGAAGGAGGTGCTGAGAAGGGCGAAATTTCGAAAAGTATGCCAGGCTATTCAATCGGATTGGTCAGCCACAGCATACAAGGCTGCTTTGGATTCCGGTTTTAATGATGAAAAGGCTTTGCATAAATTTTTAAACCGTAACTTCGGAATCGGTTTTGTGGCTCTTAAAAATCATTTGAAGAGGGAGGCATTCAAAACCCGTCATCTCATTTCGCGTGCAGCCGATGACGGTTCTTGTTATACAAACGCCAGGCATTATCTTTTAGATCCCTCTGCCTTTCCAGTTAACGGTCGTTTTAAGAAGATAATCCCGTATCACAATAATGGCCAGGACTTGAAACCACAAGATGCCGGCAAGATGTAGAATAGCGGTGATACGGGGCCATTTCAGTAAATAGGTAACGGATAGACGTTGTAGAAAAGGGATAGCTGTTAAAAATGCGGCTATCCCTAAAATAATATCTTGATTACTTGAAACTGGAAGGGCACTTGTAAGCATTAGCAGACAAAGAACAGGGGGGATCAAGAAGACCGTAATATGCAAAATCCATGCTGCTGTGAACGGCAGAAGCTTGTAATGGAAGCCTGCAAGAAAGTTTTTTCGAAAACCTTGCAGTACTTCATTGTGATTACGGTACATTCGGCACCACAAAAAATCGGTGCCATGAAACATCCTCATTCTGTAACCGGAAGAGACCACGTTTTTGGATAGCATGACATCTTCAACAACTTCATTACGCACCCTGGAATGTCCTCCTGTTTTGTTGTAGCACTTTTTGGTAAATGCCATACATTGTCCGCATGCATTGGCAAATGCAGGTTTTACTTTTGTTCTTAAGGATGAAAAGGGGATCCATCCCGGAGCTTGGTAGCTGTATAAGGTGGGTAAATAGAGTACGATGGTGCTGTAAACCATGGAAATAATGGTTTTTTCTGCAAAGCTGCACATTATTTGATGAGGCCACACCGTGGTAAAACCAAGTTGATAGAGTCGCATTTTAGTAATGATACCTTTCACAGTGCTCGGGGCAAGCCAGGTATCTGCGTCGAGGAACAGTAAGATTTCGCCGTTTGCATGTTTTGAAAGTTGGTGGCAAGCCCAGTTTTTGCCCATCCAGCCCTCTGGCTTTTGTTTTCCGGTTAGCAGGTTTACCGGCAGATTTGAAAGGTTCGAGAAGCGGGAAACAACAGAAGCGGTATTATCCGTGGATCCATCATCGAGAACAAAAATTTCAATATGCGGATAATCCTGGTTGCTGAGGCTATCGAGCAGTTTGAGTATCGTATTTTCCTCATTCCTGGCTGGAATCAGAACTGATACGACAGGCTTCTTCTTTGATTGTTTTTCGGACCGATGAAAATCCTTCTGATCTGACAGATTTTCAAAATGACGTATATTGTGTATAAGCGTAAAGCTTGTAAATAGAAAAAAGAGGCATCCAAGCCCGAGTATCGTGAGCAGTATGATGTCCATCAATATCAGTTTACGGTCTCATTTCCTTTTAATGAGATGGATGAATTATTGATTGGGTGTTCTTTTTCGGGATTGAACAGAACGCCAGCGACCCATTGTTTTATTTGCGAAGTTGATTTTATACCTTCGGGCTGAAAAACGGCATATTCAATCAAGCGCTCCATAGAGGAGGCATCCAGAATGCCCAGATAATATAGTTCCAGCAGATAGCCATATACTTCAGGAGAAACCTGGAGTCTTTCGCTGGGATGAAGTACTCTTGGCGCAGGCCTGTTACTGCTGCTTTTTGAAACTGTTGATTTGTCCATGTGATCAAACTTCTGCATCAACCAGGAGTAAGCGGCACTGATTTCGGATTTGTTGTATCCTTTCAGGGTATCCATATTGATCTCCTGCAGGCTGATTCCAATATGGACCCGCTTAACCATGTATATGATTAAATCCACTACGTTACTGCTCATCCGGCAACTCCAGCATATTTCATGAGGTATTTATCTTCCAATTTACGCATTTTTCGGGTATCATCATCCGTGCGGTCATCATAACCTGCCAGGTGGAGTAACCCGTGGATTACAATGCGAAGAAGCTCATTCTGGAATGACACATTGTGATCGCGGGCTTGATGTTCGATCTGTGAGGCACAACAAATCAATGTTCCATCCAGAGAGGCCGGGTCGTCATTGTAGGGAAATGTCAGTATATCTGTTATGTAATCGTGATTCAGAAACTTGCGGTTCATTTCCAGTATTTGATTCTCATCGACAAAAACCACTTCAATTTCCGAGTATCTGCAAGACTCATTCATCTCAATAGCTGAAATGAGTGTTGATAATTGCTGCTTGCAAAATGGCACGCTTATGCCACTCTCGTTGAATACCGTGTGCGAGCTACTATCTTTCAAAAAAGGCACATAAGTTTGTAGAGTGGATAAAATGGCCTACAGGTCGTCATCAAAATTAAAATCCTCGAAGTCAATTGATTCGGTAAGAGAAAGAGCTACACTGCACATCATGACTTCAGGTGGAAGTTCGGTGAAATCGCCTTTAAGCAGTGCCTCTTTGACATTGGCATATAAGCTGCATCCTGCTTCTTTTTCAACAATCAAACCAGAAATACGGTTGGCCTCCTTCCCGAAGAAGGTGATCTGGTTCAGGAGTTCACTGGCTACAAAAGCTGTGCAATTGTGCAGTTGCAGGAAGGAATCCTGAGTATAAACCGAAACAAGATTCGTTTTTTCTTCCTTATCCAGAGAAAGCCCCATATGAATTTCAAGGGCCATTTTCCTTCCTGTTTGCTTGTGTGCAACTTCAAACCGATACACTTGTCCGCTCTTTTTCGGAGAGGTATCAAGTATTTTTGCAATGGCGGCGATATTTTCCTCAGAAAATGTATGGATCATGAATGTATGAAGATTAACTGGCCGGGTGTTGTTCTTACTATAAATATAACAGAACTATTCGAATATTGTAACAGGGATTACCTGCCCATGAGATTCCTTACGCGTTGCCGGTTTTCCGATCTTGTTTCAGGGAAGGGGAGGCGGCCATCCGTCTCGGTGGTTATGTATTCGACGATGGCGTTGGCTTCCTCCTCCATATCGTTGAGGTAATAAATTCTCTGAATGATCATGTATCTGCCCGAATCGTAAGAAAGGTCACGAACCAATTCTTGCCGATTGCTCATCAGAGAATCGAGCCGGTTTTGCAGTCGGTTTCTTCGGCTGCTGCTCATGCCGGGTCCGGCATCATCAAGGCGTTCCTGCAACCGGTCAATCTCCAGCTCCACTTGCCGCAAATTACTCATATATCCTTCGAAGGATCGATCAAGATCGGTTCTCGCCATTTCGGTAAGATCGATCGCGCTTTCAAAGTCTTCGATTTGTGCATAACGATATGCGTAATTCAGCAGGGAGGTGGGGTCTCCATCAATCGTGCTGAAAGGTATCCGCTGTTGTCCCCAATCAAGCCAATATGCTGCATTGTCATAATCTCCACGATCAATATAGACTGCAGCTTGACGGTTAATAACGGTCCGGTAGTTATCCATCATCCTGCGAATATTCTGATCGAAATAGGCTTTTTCATTATCAATTTCCCGGAGTCTGAATGATTCAAGACGTTCTCCGTGAATCTCGGTATTCACCTGATTTCCGGTACGGAAAGGCATTACCCGAAAAGCTTTTCCCTCCAGCTGAAAATAATCCTGAAGGTTCATTTGGGAGTCCCTTGCTACTGTTGTAGAGAAGTAAACAGGTCGGACCCACCGGTTGTTTTCCAATATTTCCAGGACCATATCATCCTGTATTCTGGTATAATACATCTCATTTCCTTCCCGGTCACTACCCAGGAACGTTCCTTCAAAGTGCCATCTTACCTCATCGTCCAGTTCGGAGAGTGGGACACCAAATCCCATATCCTCCGGAATTTCTCCTGATGGTGCCCACTGAAAGTCCGTTTCTCCTGAGTATATCTGTTCCAGAAAAGTAACATCCACAGGAATGGATATTTCACCCGGCTCATGGAAGTCCTCGGCACGCCGGAAATTGAACTTTTCGTTCAAGCGGTCCACTTCGGAATCTGTCAGATCGATAGGAACAGGAGGCGAGTCATAATTCCAGAGGTTTTTCATCTGTTTGATATACCATTCGGTATTCAGCAAACTCAGGTTAACCACACGGACATCGGTTCGGATTCCCTCCACTTCCTGAAGATACCACAAGGGGAAAGTGTCATTATCCCCGTTTGTAAACAGTATAGAGTAGGGAGCGGTGCTGTTCAGCAGGTTATAGGCATAGTCCGGAGCCACATATCGCAGGCTTCGATCATTGTTACTGTAAGTCTGACTACCCACCAGAACGGGCACAGCAAGAGCCGTTAATCCAAGAGTACCATAAGCCACGATTTTGTTGGCCTTTAGATAGTGTTTAACCAGCTCGATAAGTCCTGTGGCACCCAGTCCGATCCAGATGGAGAAGGCAAAGAAAGAGCCGGTATAGGAGTAATCCCTTTCGCGTGGCTGGAACGGTGTCTGATTAAGGTAGGCGACGATCGCCAAGCCTGTTGCAACAAATAGAACCAGTACTGCGGTGGCACGTTTCCAGTCCCTGCGGAAATGGTAAAGCATTCCGATCAGACCGAGAATGAAAGGAAGATAGAAAAACCGGTTGTGTGCGGGATTATCACGCGAATTGTTGCTTCCAAAACCGGAGATCCACCGGGCATCCTGCAGATCGCTGTCTCTGCCGATGAAGTTCCAGGCGAAATAACGCAGATACATATGGTTGACCTGATAGCTCAAAAAGAAGTGCAAGTCGCTGCGATACTCGCTGTATTTGGACATATGCCGCTGGTCGGGTGAGTGGCGGCGGGGGAGCAGTTTGGGGTTGTCGCGGTCAATAGAGCCTAATTCATTACTGTAACTTCCGCCGGTAAGAAGGGGTTGTTGTCCATATTGCTCTCTTTTCAGATAACTGATAAAAGAGTCGACCTGGTCCGGTGAGTTTTGATCAATTCCGGGGTTTACCTGGGAGCGGATATAGATCATTGAGTAGCTTGAGTAGCCGACCAGTATGAGCATGTAGCCCAGGAGGATAATGTTGGCAGTGCGATGTCCGTTTTTATGTGTATAGTAGATACCGTATGCAATCAGTGCTCCAAAAACGGCGAAAAAGAAAAGTGGCCCTAACATACCGCCGGTAGTCGTGGAAAAAGTTCCGGCCAGGGAGGGGAGATGAATGATGGTCAGCGGATAGATCAGGAAAAAGATGGCGATGCTTATACCCGATGCGATGATAAAAGATTTGGGCTCAAATTCATATTTGCGGAAATAGATGATCAGTCCGACAAAGAAAATCGCCAAAAGGCTGAGCAAGTGTACACCGAATGCGAGGCCAAAAAGAAAGGTAATGAGAAGCAACCATCTTTCATTTCGAATATTGTCGTGGTTTTCCGACCACTTGAGCACAAGCCATACCACCAGAGCGGTGAAAGTCAAAGACAGGGCATAGGTTTCTGCTTCGACAGATGTAAACCAATGGCTGTCGGTCACCGCAAAAGTAAGGGCGCCAATAAGTCCGCCGCCGTATAACCCGATACGGTCGATTGATGGGTAACGATCAACTTCATACCCTTTAAAATCGCGGACAAAACGGACAATGATCAGATAAAGCAACATAATGGTGATGGCCGAAGCCAGGGCGCTCATTACATTGATCATGTAAGCTGCCGATTCTGCGCCGGAAAACATGGAAAAAAAGCGCCCAAGCAAAAGGTAAAACGGATTTCCGGGAGGATGCGGAATCTGCAATCCATATGCACATGCAATTCGTTCACTTGCGTCCCAAAAACTGGCAGTGGGAGGAAGGGTTAATAAATAAAGGACGAGAGCAGTCAGAAACGCTGCTGCGGCAAATAATTTATTAAGTGTCTTATGATCCGTTGGCATCTTATGGTTTTATTTGAAAAGATTGGGGAAATTCACAAATTGTTTCATGTGCATAACTTTTAATAATAGGAAGAGCAGATTCATTAGTCAAAGCAGAATTCAATATGAATGCTATCAAGGGTACAGAATCGGCAAATAGTTAGTAAGCTATTGAAATAAGAGCATATAAATATAATCACCTATAAAATTTAAAGATATAAAACAGGTGTCTTTCTAAAATCAATCGCAAATGAAAAAGCAGCCAACCGAAAAAAAACGATCCAACAGAGTTATAAACGTCTGTATTAGCGTGCTTATTTTGGGATTCGTATTCCATACATCCTGTGCCAGACTGGGAGAGGTTGAGGAAGCCGGTCCAGCTCCTGTTTACACGGGCTGGGAGATTCCCGACGGTCCGGTTCAGCAATTAAGAGAAAGAACATGGGATCTGCATCATCAGAAGTTATGGGTGCGCTTTGATTTTGAACAGGAGCAGGTGATTGGAGAGACGGAATTGTTGTTAACCAGTGAAAAGCCGCAGTCGGAACTGGTACTGGATGCCAAAACCATGGAATTCGATCAATTTCAAAAGCTGGATTCAAACGAAGATCTGTCATTTCGCCAGGAATCCGCAATTGTGACTGTAGAGTTAAACCGGAATTATCAGCAGGGAGATACCCTG
>CAYMBG010000012.1:0-1902 GCA_964388615.1 uncultured Chitinophagales bacterium
TGCTGAAATAAACTCCCGTGATACCTCAACGATAAATTTCTGAAAACGGGCAGAGATATCTTCCATCTCTAAATCATTAGAATTATCACTGGTTGCAGAATCCCTGGCTTTATACAAAATAAAAGCGACAATGACTGAGGCAGTCAACACTACCAAAAACAACATTAATGATATTCCCCATACAATAGATTCGCCCATGGCTTGATCCATAATTTGCACCAAAATCAATCCTTCAAAGAATAAAAACAAATGGCTTGGATTAGAATAAAAATAAATGCTACTGTAAGAGCTCTTATCGTCACTGTGACTTAAAGCTAAACCTTTGAACAAAAGCAATTACGGAGTTCAATAACACGAACTATATTTTCGTCATTGAAATTTACAGCCTGGTAAATTTTGATGTGCCATTAAATAAAATTAATTTATTAATATCATTGAAAAGCCAACTTCCCCTTATCCATGAAACAATGAAATATTATTCGATTCTTTGGGCAACCATCTTTTGTATTGCTATCTGCTCCTCGGCACAAGCTCAGATCAACCCGGATTCGCACCGAGCACTCTTGAATCCCATACATGAGTGGATGATCGTCAATTCAAATTCTGTTTTTACATTCTGGGATGAAAAATCAGCCATAAATAATGCTCGTAACGGCTTTTACGGTAATATTGACGTGGACGGTACAATATCCATCGGCCAGCGAAACTCCATTCAACAAGGCAGACAACTCTTCACTATTGCTATTTGGTACCGTTTCATGGATCAAAATGAGGATGTCGCCCTGACCGCCTATAATCAGCTTCAATATTTTCTTGAGACTTTTCACGACCCGAAAGGCGGCGAATTTTTCATTCAAGAGGACCATAAACCTGATAATACGACGCGACGTATCTACAACAGCAGTTTTGCCATTTACGGACTATCTCATTATTTCATGGCTTTTCATGATCACGACAACGAACTATACAGAAACGCCGCTTACGAGGCTCTAAATATTGCGCTGAAATGCTTTGTTGCCATGGATAAACGCACTCATGATGCCACATATCTGGGATATCAGCAAATACCCGTGGATGACCTTGCCCAAAATGAGATCCCGCTCGATGGCGGAGATAAAGAAGCCAATACCCATCTGCATATCATGGAGGCCCTGACATCCCTGTATGAAGCCTGGAAACCCGCAAAACCATCCCTGCAAAATAAACTGTCAAGCGATGATTATTCCTATGTTGAAAGCCATTTGCAGAAGCGGCTTGATGAGATGCTGGTTGATGTCATGGTCAATCGTTTCTGCACAGAGCGAAATGAATATGCTTATTGCCGCACAGAATTCACCCAGGACTGGACACTGGTCAATGACCAGGTATTCAGTTTTGCACATGATATTGAAAATGCCTGGCTTTTTATGGAAGCCTTGCGAGTATTGGGGGACGAGGTGTCCGACCAGGAAGCTGTAACCACCATGGCTGAAAAACTGATCCATACCGTTTTTAGTCATGGTATGGAACCTGTTGATAACGGTTATGCATCCGTCGCTTTGGGTAATATATCCGACCTTTCAGTGTCCTCTGACAACAAGGACTGGTGGCAGCATTTCGAGGCTTTTGCGGGTTTGTATATGGGGGCCCGACTCAGTTCCTCCAACGAGCAACAACACGCTTACCTGAAACGACTTATGGACATCCTTACCTATCTTGACGAAGGAGACCTGATCGTCCGTTTCAGTGATAACATGTGGGAGTATCGGTGGGAAAATACACTTGCCGGACCCTGGAAGGCCGGTTATCATTCGTTGCGTGCCATGGTTTTTGTTAAACAATGGATTGAGGAAGATACCGGGCACTGGAGGTATTAACTCGAATAGCCCGGCCTCTCTAACCAGCAGATAAAGCATTCACCGG
>CAYMBG010000012.1:2002-33732 GCA_964388615.1 uncultured Chitinophagales bacterium
CTCATATCCCCGTGCAGAGCGTCGGCAGAATATCCACGCGCCTGCATCTCGCCGATCAGGGTATCGCAGGTGCGCTTGGTATTGCAAAAAATGAGCGAAAGGCCATAGTTATGCACATCCAGCAACCGGCAGATGCCCTCGGTCCGCATAGAATCACGCGCCTCGACGATATACTGCTTAATGCCGTCGGCCGAGGGGGCCTTGCCCTTCACCGAAATCATCTCCGGATTATGAAAAAACCGGCTCATGATTTTTTTGATATCCGTTGACATGGTGGCCGAAAACATTACTGTCTGCTTCGGAGCGTCTGTGGATGAAAAACCCAGAATTTCTTCAATGTCCTCACGGAAGCCCATATTGAGCATTTCGTCAGCTTCATCAAGCACAACCATTTTCAGATGATTCAGCTTGAGTGTTCCGCGTTTCAAATGATCGATCACCCGGCCGGGAGTACCGACCACGATCTGCGCTCCTTCCTTTATCTGTTTAATCTGCCGCTGGATCGGCTGTCCGCCATAAACCGGCGTGACATTAACCCCGCCCATGTATTTCGAAAGTTTGATAAATTCACCGGTTACCTGAACGGCCAGTTCACGGGTCGGGCACATGACAATAGTCTGCACCTGTTTTGCCCCAAGGTCGATACGCTGCAGTACAGGAACAGCAAACGCGGCGGTTTTTCCGGTTCCGGTCTGGGCATGACCGGCAACATCCCTTCCTTCCAGGATCATCGGGATGGCGGCGGATTGAATTTTTGTGGGTGCTTCGAAGCCCATTTCCTGTATAGCTTTGAAAACGGGCGCACTGATTCCAAGATCAGTAAATTGATTGGTATTCACGATAGTTCTGTTAGATTGTAATCATCTCGCTGTGTGTTACACAGACGACTATCCCCGCATTTCGGGGACAAATATCTCCCTCAACCGTATTGCCATTGTATACTCTTCAACTGTGAGAGGGACGATATGAGCAATCTTGCTATTCAAGGAAGGCTTGTTATACGTTTTTGTATAACGTGACGCGAAAGATACGGATAAATTGCACTAATTAACAGTTTTTTTATTCCGGCGACTTCCCGGGCCACAAATAAGAGCTTTCAGGAACGACGGCACCCTGCACCTTTTTTGTTCCGGTCAAAACCAATTTTGGTAGAGGGCTGGTAGCGGCATCCAGCATTATCTACACATTCCACCAATATGTAAGCTTCAACATGAGTGCACGGTTTTTGACTGAGAAAGACCCGGGCAGATAGTTATCGGTATAGACGATAAACAGATCGGATGCAGGTTTAAAGCGCCATTGAAACCGGCTGTTGATGTTGATATTGTCCAACTGCTCGTTATACTGGGTGAAAGTGGTAAAATAAATGTTGTTGGTAAAGGTGATATCAATACGAGTGCCGGTAAGCCAGAACTCGGAGCGGCCCCAGGGGTCAGGCAAGTCAAGTCTATTGTAGCTTGCAGCAGCCGTTATATTTACATATGGCTGAAACCGGTATCCGATTTCACCGGAAAGCAAAAGACGAGTTCCATCCGCATAAAAACCCCCTCGCTGTACCCGGAAATCATAAGTAAATGACCTTTGAGGTCTGGAATCAAACCTTAATCCGACACTGTTCCATTCATGACGGCTGCCCTCATCAAGATAATGCCCGGAGATATTAATGGGATCAAATGGGTTGGTCAATTCCACAAAGTTATTGGAAAACCAGCCTCTCAGAGAACCCCCATCCCGGAAATTCACACGATACATGAAAAGATTATCATGGTCGGTAGATTGAAACGACTCATCAAAGTAGTGAGATCGACGAATAAAGGGACCATGACTCAGTACAGTGCTACTATGAGGATAAAACAGATACCCCAGCCTCGGATACATTCTGATGTAACCCTTTCGGGGCACATACCCTGTTTCTGCATTGAAGTCATCTCCCACATAGTCGTGCGCCCACCTTGCTGACCAGTTGCCATCGGAATATCTCAGATTGGTTGAGTGGCTGAAAGTCCTGCCCTGATTATCCGGAGAGAAGGATTTTAAAATCATGAAGTTGCCGTTCCAAAGGTCGTCGGATGTAGCCAGGTTATATTCCGCTCCCACATTCCGATTGAACTCGGATCCGACCGAAGCCTCATCGTCGGACAAACTGCCCATCGACTCCTTGTTTACAAAAATAAAGCCGAGGTTGGACCGGTCGGATACTCGGCGCTTCAAAGATAACACAGAATGGTTTTGAGCAGGTATCATATCAATATCCACCTGTTCGGTCTGCATATTCATGATTCCCACTCTCCAGTCCCGGTTGAGTTGGCCAGTCAACCTACCACCAAACAGAATAGGTGCATCCAGCCCCACTCGTCTGGAAAAGAAAGGGCGTATGTTCTGGTTGCCAAAACTGGCAAAAAGGTCTTCGTTCTCCAGAAAAAACTGCCTTTTTTCGGGAAAGAACAGTTCAAAACGGTCAAGATCAATCATCTGTTCATCCACCTCAACCTGGGAGAAATCGGGATTGACGGTCAAATCGAGGTTCAGGGATGAGTTGATGCCGATTTTTGCTGTCACTCCGGCATCACTTGTAGCCGACCTGGCACCGGAGACCTGAAAATCATGGTTCACACCTCCGACCAAATGAGGAATTACAGATATATTCATACCTGCCGACGGAGGAGGATTATCCCAGACCAGTATGCCGGTATAAGCCAATGAGGCTGACGGCAGTTGCCGTGGCACCGGAGCCCATCCCGATTTTTCGTAATGGGTGAGATCATACCGGCTGAAGTTGATCCCCCATTCGGAGATATCTTCATCGTACCGAATGGACTTGAAGGGAATGGCCGCCTCAAACACCCACCGATCCTCATAATTCCGGACTTTGGATTCCCATTTGGTATCCCAGCTGAGATTAACATTACCGCCATCAAACATCATCCCGTCCCACTGCGCACCAGCTGCATTGGCCCCGAATGAAAAACCATTGGTTTGATCATCAAACGGATCCATGAACATGAGGAAGTTGTCGTTTCTTCCGAAATTAAAATCACGCCGGAGGGATTCAACGACATTGGGTCCCGGCTCTCCACGGTAGTTGATGGCGATGATATAAAGGTTTTCCTCATCGTAGGTCATGCGAACTTCTGTACGTAGCTCTGCATAACTGGTGTCCATCGGCGTAATCATGTAGAAATCTGTGGCCACCTCGGCGTCCTCCCACGCCTGTTCATCCATTTTCCCATCTATGGTAATGGCCGAGGAAGCTTCTTTGAGGAGCAGTCGATAGGATGCGTTGATCTTTTGGCTTTGGGCGGAAGTATAAATAAAGATCAACAGGAAAAGAGCAAAAAATGATACGAAAGCTTTCAATTTCAATGTAACGTCCGGGAGTTAATAGGGGTTGAAATAGTTGGTTGATGGTTCCAGACCAAAAATGTTGTGATTTCTTAATAATTTATTTCGGTAAAGATAATAACCAAATTTCATGTGAAGTCACAATGAACGAGCCTGTCCATCAAATCTCGCACTGTAAGACATCGCCCGGGATAGTCTTTTATCATAATCTCCGGCGTCAATTTCCTCGCAACCGAATTGAGCCAGATGAGGCGTAAAAAACTGAACGTCCCACAAGCGAAATCCTTTCTCTTTCAGATTTTTATAACAATAATATAGAGCTACTTTTCCCATCTCCGGCTCACGTTGAAAAATCGATTCTGCAAAAAAAGCAGCGCGTAAAGTAACCCCGTAAAGGCCGGCTACCAGCTTTTCTTCCCGGTATACCTCTACAGAATGGGCATGCCCAGCTTGGTGTAATTGCACAAATGACCCAATAATACGATCGGATATCCAGGTAGTCTCCCGATCCGCACAAGCGTTAATAACGCCTCTAAAGTCCTCATTAATACTCCATCGATGTGGCTTATTTCGAATCAACCTGCGTACTTTACGGGAGACGTGAAATTTTTCTATCGGTATCACTCCGCGCCTTTCTGCGGTATACCAGTGATAGCCGGGATCATTCCTGGATTGTGCCATGGGAAATATTCCCTTGGCATATCCCTCAAGCAAAGCTTCCAGGGGTATGGGATCGGGATCTGCCGCAGCTGACCGGTCCTTTTTCGCTTCCGTCATCTTCGATATGTTATAGACGCGATTCGAAAAGCACTTTTTCTATCTACACGTTGTTGCTTTCAAAGTTTGTAAGAGCAGCTTCAACACGCTCGCGCTCAATGTATTTTTCCAGCCATTCGTCCGGAATTATTTCAACACCGCCTAGCGCCCCAAACAAACTGCCGAGATAGAAGCAAGAAGCCTCACTTTCACCGCCAAGATTCGCAGCCTCCGTTATAGCCTTTTTGTAGTCATTGTGATGTCGATAAAAAACGGCTCCCACAAATGTAATCATATCTTCGGCCAACTTACTGACATCTCCGCAAGATTTTGCAATAACTTCTAACGGTTCATCCATCATCGGCTCAGTAACCTGCATCCTGCGCCGGATTTTATAGTCACCGGGAAAATGCGCTTCAGCCTCCCGTATGTACCGGGCTGCATGACTCAGGAAATCATCCGGATCAAATGTTGCAGCAGATTGTCGGTACAGATAATCCAAAAGACGCAGATACAGCCAGATACTCTGTTGCCAAACCACCGATGACGGAGTCAATGAATGCATCCATTCTGTTATATCGTCAATGGATATCCGCTCTTCATACAACAAACGGGCCGCAGGAATAGCAAACGAAAACGTGTAGTGCCCACCATCCGGAAAGGGAGGCCAGGCAAAAGTCGTGGATTTCGGCCATTTTTCCGGGTACTTATTCAAGGCCTGTTTAATGGTAAAAGCAAACTCCTGAAGATCCGGAAGGGGCGATGAGGAAGCAAGCACCGACAGCATAGCTTCTGTCTGCCGCGCAGAGCGTCCGGCTTCCAAAGCACTGAAGTCCCCCTCATCCACCCTGCCATTGAAACCGCTAATCGCACCTATTTTTGATGAAACCTCCTCCGGCGACATGCCCTCGGCCGGCATTCCAATTGATTCACCAATGGCTGCACCCAAACAGGTGGCTTTAAATTTGTTCATTATCTGATCTGACATATTTTTGCTCCATTCTTCTTTTTGAGATGATACTTTTATTCCGGGATGGACACAATGCAGTTATTCTTTTTTTTTCTTTTTTTCATGACAAGAGCTGATCTCTGGTTCGTTCCATGCTGTTTTTTTGTGACGCAACCCATTTTTCCATCTTCACTATTTCGTCAGTGATGCGGATCGCCACTCCTGATCCCGGTGAACCGGAATGGTGGTATTCTTCACCGCCATGGCATTCCGCCTTAAATGATGCAGATTCTCCGGCCAATTCTTCAGCAACCCGCTGGTATGCTTCCCGAAATGGTACGCCTTCTGCAACTAACTGATTAGCCCGATGAGTGGCAAGAACCTCCGACGTCAGGCTCTTTTGAGCTGCCTCGCGATTGAACTCCATACCTGAAAGTGCATTCCAAACAGCCTCGTTCAACATTATCGATTGCTCCATCGCAGCCATAACACTCTTTTTTACTACCTGGAGATCCCGATGGTATCCGGATGTAAGATTTGACGAAATACTTGCAAGATGGGTCCGGGCTGACTGAAAGTCATGGTAAGCCCCACGAATAAGTTCCCATGCATCGGGATTTCGTTTCTGCGGCATGATACTGCTTCCCGAAACCTGATCCTCCCGAAGGGTTACCAGCGACCAGGAGGGATGCATAAAAAACACCACATCGGAAGCCATGCGATTGAAGGTAAGCGCTTGATAAGAGAGCGCGTCTACCAGTTGCATCTCAAATCTGCCGCGCGACAATTGAGAAGCGGTCACCGGTTCCTGCACCCGCGCAAATCCAAGTTGATCGGAAATATATTGGCGGTCAATGGATATATACGGGACACCGTATCCCGCCGCACTGCCGAGCGGCGACTGATCAATCAGATAAAAAGCTGATTCCGTGGCCTGAAAGTCAGACAGCAATATATCCAGATACCCGGTAGCCCAGGCATCCACAGAGCTTGGCATGGCGGGTTGCGTGTGGGTAAGACCCGCAAAAAAAACACCCTTATAAGCCTCGGCAATTTCAACCAGACGACGAGCCACCGATAAGCCTTGCGTTGAAATGTCCAGAATGGACTCTTTCATGAACAATCGCATATCGGCCAGAACCTGATCGTTTCGCGAACGCCCCGTGTGGATACGAGCCCCATCCGCACCCGCTTTGCTTGTAAGATACTTTTCAATGGCCGAATGCACATCTTCATCATCCGGACCCAAATCAAATCGCCCTTTTTGCCAATCCAACCAGGCTTCGTGAAGTGCCTTTTTTGTTTTCTCATAGCCCTTTGAATCATAAACCCCCACTTTGAGAAGCATGCGGGCCTGGGCAATGTTCACCAGTATATCATAAGGAATCAGATTTCGGTCAAGCTCCCGATCCTCCTCTGCGGTAAACCGGTAAAACCAGTTCCGATCAGGCTCCTTTTCCCCGGAGCCGGCACGATGTTTCGTTTTTTTCTGCCAAAGTGTTTTCATCCTGACTTCTCGCGGTTATCTGCCTCAGGTTTTGTGATCTCTTCCTATGTATTTGAAATAACGTTGAATGATTTGCTGATATACCCATACCGCTTTATCCAATTGCTCCAAATCAATAGATTCGTTTGCCGTATGAGAGTCTTTACTGTCCCCCGGACCAATCTTTATCGTAGGTACATCCGACAGAAAAACCCAGTCGGAACTGGTGGGTGATCCAAAAAGCGGGTTTTCGGTTACATCCTCTGCTGCTTTTGATAAAGGATGTCCGGGATCGGTCCGTGTGGATAGCAGACGGTCGCTGTGAACCGACACTTTTGCATTCAACTTGCTTTGAAGCTTCTCAATAATGATGTCATTGGTAACTTCAGGGATAGTTCGAATATCCAGATACGTTGTACATGAGTCCGGATAAGCATTTCGTACCGTTCCGCCCTCTATCGTTGTCGGGGTGATCCTTGTTTTTCCTATAAAAGGATTAACCTCCGGAAAAGAGATGGACTTAAGCTCCTCAAGGCATGATGCCATCTCATATATGGCATTAGGCCCGGTCACCCTTGCAGCATGACCAGCTTCTCCATCTGTTTCCAACTTTAAAACCAAAAGTCCTTTTTGCGCGGCACAGGGGTGAAGCAACGTGGGTTCTCCCACCAAGGCGGCATCCGGCGTCTCAATAATACCTCTCAAGTAAGCCATCCCGTTGTTATACCCGGCACTTTCCTCGCAAACGGTCACCGCAAGGCTCACACGGCCCTCCGGTTCAAAACCCTCCCGGGCCAATCCGATTAGAGCCATCAGCATACTGCTCACAGATCCCTTTGCATCAGTACTTCCCCGACCATAAATTCGCCCGTCTTTTTCGACAGGATCGTAGGGATCACCAACATGTCTGGCCGATGGAGGCACCACGTCCGAGTGCGAATTCATAAACAGCCACGGCCGGCCTGAACCAAAATGAAAAACAAGGTTGTCTTCATGACGCTCGATCTCGAGCAATCCGGTTGACGCAACCTGTTGCTCAAGCCAGTCAGCCAGTTCCTTTTCGTGGGTACTCACACTCTGAAAACGAATCAGCTTTTTAAGCAGCTCTGAAACCGGTATGTCAGTTAAATTACTATTTGTCATAATCATCAACCAACAAAGTTCCCCCCCCTGCGGCGAGTGTATCCGCGTTTGTCATTTTAACCGTGGGGACTCCTTTTTCCAAAGCTTCAAACGCTGTAAAAAGTTTAGGCTTCATACCATCTTTTACCCACCCCTCTTTGAGTCCAAGCTCCCAGTCTGACCGTCGCATCTTGGGTATCGGCCTCTGACCGGCATCCAGTACTGCAGGTGGATCCATTAGCATGATCAGCTCGTCTACCTGCATTGCCAAAGAGATGCGAATAGCAAAAGTATCCGCATTGACATTTAAAATTCCCTCATCAGGAGACCAGGTCAGGCAACCGATAACCGGAATATAGCCGGCTTCTAATAATGTCTCGGGCAGGGATCCGTCTACCGAGTCAATTTCCCCAACCAGTCCGAAATCAATCGGCTCCCCATCAACTTCAAACGGGGGGCGGCGGTGCGAGGTCGTCAGAGCGCCATCCACTCCGGAAATACCCACAGCGGATATTCCCTGCTCACGCAAAAACGCAACCAAATCACGATTCGCTTTACCACCAACCGTATAGAGCAAGACCTCCCTGGTATCCTCATTGGTGATACGTCGACCGGCGACCTGCTCGACCGGAAGCTCCAAACGCCCGCTCAGCTCACTGATTTGCTTGCCCCCACCATGAGTCAGTATAATTCGCTTGCCTGAATTTTTCGCCTCACCCATATATTCAGCAAGCTTTCCAAGGGCTGCTGAATCGGCGACCACATTGCCGCTCAACTTAATCAGGATGGTATCATGTCTATTTTTTTTCATATATCAATATGTTACCGCTTTTCGGGTCTGGTTTGCGGAAATGAATCTAAAGCAAGTTCCATAATTTCATTAAAACGGCTTTTTGTGCATGAAGACGATTTTCAGCCTGATCAATATGTATCCCTTGCGGACTATCCAGCACTCCGTCGGTAACAACGACATTTCGGCGAACGGGCAAGCAGTGCATAAACCCGGCGCGATTGGTCAGATCCATTTTTTCTTCGTTTATGGTCCAATCAGCGTATACCTTTGTCCGCAGTTTTGCTTCGGCCTCGGGATCTTTATAAATCAGCGGACCAGCCCAGGATTTTGCGTATATGATATCTGCATTTTCGAATGCGGCTTGCTGTTCATGCTGAACACTAAAAGATTGATTTTGCCCATGGCTGTATCTGTCAATCTGATCCAGAACCCGTCGATCCGGCTCCATTTCCGGAGGACAAGCCAAAGTAACCTCCATGCCAAGTCTTGCAGCCATCTCAAGAGCACTATGGGGAACTGCCATCGGCAGAGCTTTGGGATGAGGGGCCCAGCTGAGAACGAATTTCTTTCCTTGTGGACTCCCCTGGAATCGCTCCATCATGGTGAGTCCATCTGCTAAAGCCTGACAGGGGTGTTCGCGGGCACTTTCCAAATTGATAACCGGAACAGAAGCGTAATTAGCTATATCCCGGATCAGGCGATCCTCCAAATCATCCTCAAGGTTCCGCATACCGGCGAATGCACGTACACCTATAATATCAACATACCTTGAAAGAACCTCTATCGCTTCCTTTAGATGCTCGGTGCGGTCACCATCCATCACCGCCCCTTCCCTGGTTTCAAAAGTCCAGGTGCCCTGCCCCGGCTGGATAATTGATGTGTTGGCTCCCAAATGCAAAGCAGCTGTTTCAAAAGATACACGGGTTCTCAAAGAGGGATTGAAAAAAATCAAACCCAGGACCTTGCCCCTTGCTACCGTCTTCCGAAAATCCTCTTTTTTCAATTTCAAGGCACTTTCCAAAACCTCCACAAGGGAAGTGTCATCCCAGTCGGACAAATGCAGAAAATGCGTATTTTCTTTTGAATGATTCCTCATATCTCGGCTCATAATATAGTAGGGGGGAACATCAGTCCGGTTTCTTCCGGAAGATCCATCATCAGATTGAAATTCTGAACGGCTTGTGAAGCCGCACCTTTCAACAAGTTGTCAATAGCCACTCCTATAACTACTTTCCTGCCATCCTGAACGCAGCCGATATCGGTGAACGCACTCCCAACCACCTGCTTAAGCTCCGGCATCCCATTACGAAGACGCACAAGCGGAGCATTATAATACTCTTCAGCAAGAACCTCTTCTGCAGGAACATCCCGGTCAAGTGTCAATGAAAGAGTCATCCAGATGCCACGTACCACGGGAGCAGAAACAGGAATAAAGCGTACCTCGGGAATCATGGAAGCGTCGGCAACGTACTTACCAAGTGACTGCACCACCTCACCCATGTGCTGATGTTTGTAGACTTTATAGGCTTTCACATTGCCATAACGGCTTGAGAAATGTGTACCAGCAGAGGGCAGCGCCCCGGAACCGGATGATCCGGTCAGGCCGATCACCTCACATGATGTAACAACTCCTTGGTGTGCAAATGGCAAAAGACCCATCTGAATGGCCGTGGCAAAACAACCGGGATTGGAGATATGATTGGCTATCCTGATGTCATTGCGATACCACTCCGTCAGTCCATAAACAAAACGATCGATCAACTCCGGATGGGGATGCGACCAGTTGTAATAGGCTTCATAGTCGGCCGGTTGCTTCAACCGGAAGTCGGAGCTCATATCGATGATCCGTCCCCTGTAACCGGCATCGAAAAGGGTTTGGACAACATCGGCTGATTTACCATGAGGCAGACCCAGAAAAATGGCATCCGATGCATCGCTTGCTAGCTCATCAAAACCCAGGATAGGCAAGCTTATCAGACCCTCCATCGCTTTGTAATGTTCGTGGAATTGCGATCCGGCCGACTTTGCACCATAAAGCCTATCAATGTTGACATTGGGATGGCCTTGAAGAATACGGACCGTTTCCATCCCGGTATATCCACTGGCCCCAACTATAGAAACATTTATCGATTGACTCATATGAATGGCTCCCTTTTGGTTGGTGCTGCAAAAGTGATATCTGCAACCATTTCTCCCAGTTTCTTGGGGTTTTCGACCGCATTCACGGCTCGGATCCCAAGGGTATTCTGAATAAACTGTATACCAACCAGATTATCCGTCACCGGTCCGGTTATGATAGATATGGAGCTGGTATATCTTTTTCTAAAAAAGTGGTCAGCTGACCAACACCCCATGAAGTCTTGTGCAGCGACGATATGAGTCCTTGTAAACTGCATCATCTCTTTATCCATCAAAAGACTATCCACCCCGTAAGCCCCTATGATACCATCTCCAAACTCAAGAATAATCACGTCCGGCTGAAAGCTGTTGAGGTATGTGATCAAACCTTTGGCCATGGGAAGAATATTCTTGCCGGTGGTAGACACCAGTCCGGCCATACCGAAATGAGCCGCGGCAATTGCGCCATTCTCTTCCATCTCCCGGGTATCGCGCATCAACGAGGCGCCGGTCAGTTTTGCTGCGGCCACTTTATAACCCTTTGCGGATAGTTGCCTGACAATCATTGTAGCGGCCATGGTTTTTCCGACATGCATGCAGGTTCCGGTCACAGCGATCAATGGAGCACTTTCTGTCAAATTATATACCCAATCAATTGCATAATCCTGAATACAGGCATGTTTTAACAAATCATTGCCCTGCACCTCATCAGGTATCATTACCGCACCCAGCACTTCCACGCGCATGGCAGGACCATGATCAGGGTGAGGTGACTGGCATTCTCCAATAATGCCCCCCATATTCAGAATATGAAGAATATCACCTTTCTTGATGGAGCGTGGTATGATACCGCTGTAACCCCGCAAAGCCTGACGTTCACCCAGGGCACCGACCACGATCTGGTCTTTTCCATAAGGGATGATCACACCATCGCTGGTCTCTATGTTATTATACTTGTCCTTCGTATCGAGTGTCCGCACTACAACCAAGTACCCCTCTTCCGCCACGATATTCGGAGCGACTTTCAAGTTAGGGTCCAGCTTCACAGAAGCTGAACTTGATGCAATGATGTCTGCTTTTATTTCTTGAAGTTGCATATAATTTGATATCTGTTTAACCGATTATACAGACGGGTTACGACCGCGACCTGTTGTAGATTTGTGTTCTTATATTGTAGAGTTTTGAGTAAGCCCTTGCTTCTTCTCCATCCCATCCGCCGGCTTCCTCACCATAGCGGGCAACCGAGCTGTTCATGATGCTGTAGGGAGATATTACTTTTAATGGAAAGAGAGAACCACGGCATGCGTAAAGTGTTACCTCTCCCGTAACACGAGCCTGAGTTGAATCAAAAAAGGCTTCAATATCACGCATAACCGGATCATAAAAACGAGCTTCATGAAGCATCGATCCGTACTGATCCGCCAGATTGTCCTTGATTTGTCTCTGATCTTGCCCCAGGGTAAGCTTTTCGAGTTCCCGATGCGCCGTGTACAGTATGGTAGCGACAGGCGCCTCGAAACCAATACGACCCTTAATACCAATAATCGTATCTCCCAAATGCATTCCCAACCCTATTCCATGATAGCGGCCGAACTCCCTGAGCGCCTCAAGCAATGCGGAAGAATCCATCTGATGACCATTTACGGCAACCGGCAACCCATGCGCAAAATCGATAGTTAACTCTTCCGGTTCATCATCAAGCTCATGAGGAGGCTTCAGGTTGGGAAATGCCTCAAAGGGAAGGGCCTGGTCGCTGTTCAAGGTTTCGGTACCCCCCACGCTGGTACCCCATATTCCGTCGTTAATCGAGTAACCTGTAGTCTTTTTGGGAACTTCAAACCCGCGTTCCTCCAGATAGGAGGTGGTATCCTCGCGCGTCAACTCTTTATCACGGATTGGAGTGATGATATCCACATTCGGCATACCGCTTCGCAAAGCCCCGTCAAACCGAACCTGGTCGTTTCCTGCCCCTGTTGACCCATGCGCTATGCGATGAGTGCCTTGTTCCTTTGCATACTCCAGTATCAGCTCTGCCTGAATATACCTCTCGGAACCTACACAAAGTGGATAGGTCCGGTCACGCAGTACATTCCCCTTTATCAAATACGATATAATACGATCATACAGAGGAGGGAACCCGTCAATTGATGCAAACTCGGCAGCACCAAGCTCCAATGCCCGCTTACGTATCTGCTCCTTTTCCAGGCGGGTAAGGCCAACACAGTCCACAATGACAGCATGAACATCCGCATCATACTCCTCTCTTAAATAAGGAATACAAAAGCTGGTATCCAATCCTCCGCTATATGCCAATACAATAGGTTCGTTCATGGCTCTAAAGATTATTTCTTGGGTAACGGGAAAGCTATTTCTTTTCGATTAACCAACCCTTTATCAGCTATCAAATAACAGGTAAAAAAAAAGGCAGAACCTGTAAAGATTCTGCCTTTTTATATCAAACAATCAACTTTTCAGACACAATCTTTATACAGGCCGAGCGGTATGCGACGACGGAAACGGCGACGACGGTTGTCAGAGTTTAGATTGTGTATTATCTGCATTTCCATAATAAAATGAAGAACGGACTTTTTTCACTTAAAGTCAATGTAACCACTCAAAATATTAGCGTTTTCTAATATACTATACCTTTGCAAGCGCTGCAATTACTGCACCACTCGGCCACTGTTGAAAGTTTTTTTCAATGAAGGGGGAAAAATCATCTCCACCATATTATTAATGCTATTAGGTTTAAACATCCAACAGATCCAATGCTGATAATATCGTAAGACGTTGCAAATGCATCGCTTTGTGCAATGGGACCGTCTCGGGCCCGGAGCAGGAAAGCCATTCACTATCTGCATCTTTCCACGCCTTTCTGAAAGTTTCATAGTGATGCGGCACCCCATTATTACCGGAATGAGGGAGCAAAAACAAAGGAAACTCCGTCACCATACAAAGTGCCGACGGATGCAGCTCCAAATGAAACTCCATAGAGCTTTTATGAAACTTCTGGGCTGTCTTGTTATCACCCAGACTCTGAAAGTATTTTTTCATCGCACTCCCTTTTGGTGTGGATGTGAAGCCGGGTCCCATATAGTTAAATCCTTTTTCTCCTCTCCGGTCATGATCATGAGCCAGGAAACCCGAACATTTCATCAACTGGCTAAACCTTTTGCGCCATAATCGGGTATCGCTCTCCCATTCATCATTTATTAACAGTAAAAAACCCTCGGAAACTGCCATGCCATGCAGACTGACATGCAGATCTACCGGACCCTCTCTTCTCCAAAACGCAGCCGCAGCACGGTTTTCGGGACGCATTCCGGGGTATCCAAACTCAATATCGCGTCCCGGTGGTTCTCTCTTCACATTAGAAAAGAAGGCATCAGGATCCGGCCATTGACGAATCCAGTAAGCATTTTGCTTATCACCGTCAGGATTTACATGGGGAATAATTAGCAGACGAAAACGGGAAATAAGTTTTTCAAATACCTGCGGCCGCTGAATCAGCTCCAGTACAAGACGATAGAGCATATTGGGTCCGACCGGCTCATCCGCGTGAGCACCGCCAACCAGACTTATCGTCTGCGGACCGTCTCCAAAAACAAAGCCATATACAGGGACACCTCTCTCACTGCTTCCTATTCGCTCTTCTTTACCGCCGCCGCCTTTTTCATGCAACTCCGTAATAAAACGGTCATACACCCACATATGATCAGGTTCAGGCAGTACAGAATCTGACAACCACTTTTTTATCAGTTTATCTTGTTCCCTGCTTATCATATTATTGTACCTGAATGACACCTTCTACGAGACGGTAAAATACCCGGCAAAAGTATAATACCTATTGAAAAGCAAGCATACAAACCGGACCAACGCCCTCATACTACGAAGGTATAAATCCGGTAGTATGGTATTTGGAATGTTCCGTATATTCTACATCTTATGTTCCTGAACCCTTACAAGGTCTCTTCAAAGAAACTCGTCCAAGCCAAGAATCCGTTTTGCATCCTTTTTTATCAAAACATCTGAGCAAGATCATCATTTACCTGTCGCTGATTTTTTTGCTGACCGGACTCTACTATGCCGATTACCTGATTAAACCGACCGTTTACTCCGTTCCTTACCTTTTTTATTCTGTACTGTTTCTTTGGGCCGGTTTTTTATTCTACAGCATCTGTTGGGGGAAAGTTTTGGGGTCCGAGTTCCGGGATATTCGAAACCGGACCATCATGGCCAGTGCCGGCCTCTCCATATTCGGTAAATACATACCGGGGCGGCTGTGGGTGTTGCTGGGTCGCTCTGCATATGTTGAAAAACATAGTGACCACAAACTCGGAGCGCTTTCACTGCTCTCTTTCAAAGAGCAGATCATCAGTATATGGGTAGGTTTCTTCCTCGGCTTGATCGGTTACAACCTGGCCGGCAACTTCTCTTTCGGCGGCATCGTGGGTGCGTTAATTTGGCTGGGATTGACACCTTTTATTTTCAGCTCCCTGCTACCCAATATCGTCAACAAGGTAATGATGAAGGTTATGAACCGGGATATCAACATCACTCCTCTTGACTGGCACATGATCCGACGGGTGGTTCCGTACAGTTTTCTAAACTGGGCCATTTGGGGGGCCGGTTTCTATTTCCTGGTACAAGCACTGGTACCTCAGGATGTCCCGCTTCTAACCGGACTGTGTTTTCCGTTGGCTGCTAATATAGGAGTCCTTGCTTTTTTTGCACCCGGTGGCATCGGTATTAGAGAAACCATGATCATCATCTACCTCAATCAACTGGGTTTGAGTATGGCAGAAGCAACGACGATTTCCCTCGCATCTCGACTCTGGTTCTTATTCGGTGAAGCGTTCCTCTTTATTGCGGGCAATGCAGCACACGTTGCTCGATCATACTGGCGTCCCATCACTGAAGATTAGTTTCTGTCCTTCCGATCTTCCGCTAATTCAGGATCATTCATGAGCGGCATATATATCCATATTCCTTTCTGTAAACAGGCTTGCTCTTATTGTGATTTCTATTTCACAACCAGGAACAAATGGATTCCGATGTTCCTGGAGACCCTCGAAAGGGAAATTTCTTTTTGCCACTCTAAGGAGCCGTTTTCAAAAGCTTTTTTCGAGCAACCACTGAAAACGGTCTATATTGGTGGCGGTACTCCTTCCCGGCTTGATCTGAACCAGTTTCACCGGGTGGTGAATACCCTGCATGAATACTTCGACCTTTCCCGTTTAGAAGAATTCACCGTTGAAGTCAATCCCGAGGATTTAAGTCAGGGCTGGCTTAAAGGTTTAAAAAATCTCGGCGTCACCCGGCTCAGTATGGGGGTTCAGACCTTTCAACCGGATTTACTGAAACTCATGCATCGCGCCCACTCCTCCGTCCAGGCACACAGGGCTTTGGAACTGATCGCTGAAACCGGTTTCGAAACTTACAGCGTGGATTTGATATATGGAAATCCCGGTCAGACTACACGACAACTGGAAAGTGACCTGGAATCGTTACTACCATATGCGCCTCCCCATATTTCTGCCTACTCATTGACGATCGAGCCAAAAACCCGCCTCGGAAAACAATATCAATTGGGACGTATTCATCCCGCCGATGAGGACCTGGTGTCAGAACAGTCCGACGTTCTTCAATCGTGGCTGGAGTCACATGGTATCCATCGCTATGAAATCAGTAATTATGCACGAAAGGGTCACCATGCTATACACAATTCCGCATACTGGCAACATGTCCCATACCTTGGCCTGGGTCCTGCCTCCCACACGTTCTACTGGCTAAAAGAAAAGAAAGCAGCCGTAAGAAAATTTCAGCCAGCCGACATTCACGCATGGCGAAATCAACTATTTTCTGACTCACAGGCCAACCCGGAAAATTGTATAGAAACACTTGATTTTGCCACTTTGGCCCGCGAGCGCATCATGCTTGCTTTGCGAACCAAAGCGGGTGTTTCCCAGGAAGAATTGACCACCCGGTACGACTATATCCTATCCGGTTATCAAACAGAAAGCATCAGGCAATTGCGAAAAAAGGGATTGATGGAGCCGGAAGCACCGCTGCGGCTCACCGACAAGGGAATGGCTATTGCCGACGCCATCACGCAACAGCTGATTTAGGACTTTGCCAAATCATGGATTATTTTCTCACAAGCCTCGTTTTGAGTTTCCATTGATCTAATTAACTGAAACTGAGCTCTGCAACGTCGCAAGTTTTGTTTGGGATACCCGGTCTGATAGTAAATATCGCCGCGTAGATAATCCGCAAGAAAACGAATACCCATCAGAAAGGTCATGTACCTGGCAGATAACGTCATCAATTCTATTTCAGAAGGAGTCAGCATTTCACGTGTGCTTTCCAGAAAACCTTTTGAGATGGCCTTGAATACCGGCAAACTCAAACCTACCCGGTCAAGGTCGGCTTCATCCTCTGCACCGGTATTGGCGGCAGTGCGAACAAGATCTCCGAAATCGTACAGGGACAAGCCCGGCATAACCGTGTCGAGGTCTATTACACATACAGCCCGGTCTTGCTGATCAAAGAGGATATTATTCAATTTCGTGTCGTTGTGGGTTATTCGCAGAGGCAAAACGCCCTCCCTTTCTTTGCGGGAAATGGTTCGCATCTGCTCAATTCGTTGCTCGGCAAAACCTGTTTCGGCTGCAACCTCTGACGCACGCCCTTCCGTGTTTTCCTTTATCTCTTTCTCCAACTGCTCATAACGCATATCAACAGAATGAAAACCCGGAATAACCGTATGCAGACTATCGACTGACAAGTCCTCTAAATCGGAAAGAAATCCTCCAAAGGACTTTCCCGCTTCGTATGCTACTTTTTCGTTGGGAACGACATCATAACTTATCCCGGGATTCACTTTTTCGTAAAGCCGCCAGTGAACCCCATCAGCATCGGTGTAATATGTAGCTCCGTTTATCGTCGGAATTACCTCCAAAACCTTAGCCGTCCGGGTACCGGGTTGCTCGCGTCCAACGCCGGATATTTTTTTTCCTATATGGGTGGTTACTTTTTGGATGTTTTGCATCATCTCCGGCACCAGGGGGAAAACCTTGTCATTGATCTTCTGAAGAATAAAGTCCGGCTGAAAAGATTCAGCAGTAGAAACCTCCCAGGTAGAATGAATATGGCCGGAACCTATCGGCCGGCATTGCTGCCACGTCCCCCGTGTTTGAAATTGACGAAATATCGTTTTTATCTCCAGATTTCGCATAGTCATGTGCCAAGCCTCATATCAACCGGGTAGTACCGCCCTTTTCGAGCATAATATCCATCAGGGGCGTGTTTTTTTGCCATGATCCGGCCGTAAAGTCGGGAAAGGCCACCGGCATGGAGCGGTTGGCCACCGACCACTCGCTCAGAGGAATAACCGCGCTCCAGGAGGCCGCATCATAAACACTCATGTCCAGCGGTAAGCCGTTTCTAAGACAGTCCACCAGGCGCCAGTCCATAAGCGTATCCATGCCGCCGTGACCTCCAACTTGTCGGGCCATCTCACCTACTTTTTGGGTGATTTCCGGAGAGTGTTGCTCCTCAAGAGTTTTAAACTCCTCGTCGGATAGCCATTGGTGACCGGTAGCAATTTTTGCCGGTGTGGGATATTTCCGGGCCGCACCTTTTGTACCGCTGACCAGGTGTATTCTGGTATAGGGTCGGGGGGATGTCACATCATGTTGCAGCATGATGGAGCGCCCCTGGCGGGTGCGAATCAGCGTGGTGTTGATATTACCCCGATAATCCCTGCCGGTGTATGGTTCCCAGTATTGATCCTTCTCCGCCATTTCTTCCGCCCTTCTGCCCATCATGAAATCATTGCTGGACAGGGAAATCAGGAAATCCATCTGATCACCATAATTGATATCCATAATCTGGGCGATAGATCCAAATCCATGCATGGGATACAGATTTCCGTCCCGTCCGGCGTTTTCTTCAAGTCGCCAATGGTCTGTGTAGTAGGTTTTTGAAAAATTCATATCCATCAAATCATGGATATATGCCCCCTCGCCATGAATAATATCACCGAAAAAGCCCTGCCTTGCCATATTCAGGGTCATCATTTCAAAGAAATCATAGCAAACATTTTCAAGCATCATGCAATGTTTTCGGGTCCTTTCCGAGGTTTCTACCAGCTGCCAACACTCCTCCATGGTTTGGGCGGCCGGTATCTCCGTTGCCACATGCTTACCATTTTCCATGGCATAAACAGCCTGTGGTGCATGCAAGTGCCAGGGTGTACATATATAAACAAGATCAACCTCTTCCTGTTCACATAACTTTCTCCACTCGTTTTCATCACCTGAATAATCCGCAGGGTCGTGGTTGTGCCCCTTCAAAAAATCCCGGCCACTCGCTGTTTTTTCGGGGTACAAGTCGGCCAGTGCTGTTATATCAACACCTTCGATGCGTACAAGTCTTCTCAGAGCGGCGGTACCACGGTTGCCAAGACCAATAACTCCAATTCGAACTCTATCAAGGGCAGGCGCAGCATACCCCGACATGTTGTGTTTCTGGTTGCGATTGGGATGTATTGATATCGATTTATCAGGATTGTCGGAACGGTATCCCTGCGCTCCCCAACCGTGAACAGCCAAACCCGACCCTGCAAGGCCTAACCCGGCCAACTTCAAGAAGTCTCTGCGGTTATTACTCATTTATTTTTAGCTTTCAGATTCATAATCAGGAATGATCACACCCTCCAAATACTACTGGTCAGTCCCATAGTGTTTCAGGATACTCGCCAGATGCTATTTTTTCTTGTATGGACTGGCGTACTACTGCCAGATCCTGCTTGTATGTAATGCCAAACCAATCGGAATCACATTTAATGACATTTACCCGTATTTGCCCCTGACGAATAAGGTCGTCTACAATAGCCGGAATATAGTATTCTGAATCCGTGTCGTCTATATGTTCATGAAGGAAGGCCCGAAACCCTTCTTTGATATGAGGAAAAACAGAGGGCTTGAATCCCCAGAAATTCATGGATACCACATCTTCAGGTCGTAATGTTTGATCTACTTTCGAATCTTCCACAATGATTTTTTCATTGTTCCACCTGATTTTCTTGATCTCTTTTACCGTTTGCAAATATCCATTTTCATCCATCTGACAAATTCCACGGGATACCGTCCCATGCTCCGAAAGTGTATTTCCAAGCTTATACCCGACCATGGCATGCTCATGCTCCGACCGGCTTTCAGTTAAAAAACGGCTCATTTCACCATATGCACTTTGACCGTAGAAGTCATCGGCATTGATGACAGCAAAGGGGGCGTCAACCTCCGGCTCCGCAGCAAGCAGAGCGTGCGCCGTACCCCATGGCTTACTACGGTTGGCCGGGCTCTGAAAACCGTCAGGTAGTTTATTTTGCTCCTGGTAAACAAAACTAACATCAATTTGTTTTTCAAAGCGTCGTTTTATGCGGTCCGTGAATGCTTCTTCCAACTCCCGTCTTATTACAAGCACAACTTTTCCAAATCCTGACCGGAGGGCATCGAATACCGAATAGTCGATGATGGCTTCTCCCTGCGGACCCACTGTCTCTAATTGTTTCAGGCTACCGTACCGGTTTCCTAAACCGGCTGCCAAGATGATCAAAATTGGTTTCATGTGTTAAAGATTTTATGATTTATAATGTCCATGACGGAAATAATCATGCTCCTGTATGTCGAAGTGCCCGTCATGTTCATTTCATATCGTTGCTTTTTTTATTTAATGATAGTCATTTTTCGCGTTTTACTCATATTACCAGCCTCGAGACGATACAGATAGACGCCGCTGCCAAGCCCTCCAAGTGAGCTCATGTCAAAACGCACCTGGTGCCGGCCAGCCAGCCTCTTTTCATCCAGCAGCTCCGCAACTTTCCGTCCTGTAATATCATAAACTTGCAGGTGTACATGTTCCGTTTGCGGCAATGTAAAAGATATTACCGTTTCCGGATTAAAGGGATTAGGATAGTTCTGATGCAATGCAAAGTCCATTGGCTGATCCATTACTGGTGGCTCAGCGGCAACTGGTTCGTGTACATCTATCGGACCCTCCATTGAAACATAATCGACAACATAGTCATATTCATCAAGCTTAAAATCAACGATCTCAAAATGAACCCTTCCCCTGTTCTTAGCTTCAAGAAACAATGTCACCAAATCATCCCTGCCGGTATCCGTTTCGTTTAGAGGATCCTTCCCAAAAGTTACCGACGAAGCGTATACAAGTCTCACAGAGTGTTCGTTCTGCTCATGTAACCACCCATCCATCTGTTCCCCCGAATTATGATTCATAACATTGAGCAGTTCCAGCTCAACTATATCTCCGGTGTTGTTTTCAGAATCCTGCGGAGGGTAATCGATGGCAAGCTCCAGGTAAAACGAACTCCAGGTGGAGTCGGATGCGCCCGGCACCGACAGGGTAAGGTCTATCTCATCATCATAAGCGTTGATAAAATCGTTACTGGTACGCAATTCCGCCGTAACCGTATCCCTGCGCTCCCCGGGTCCCAGCTTGGCAACCGGGAAAACCGTACCTTCATGATCATCAATCTCCTCGAAACCCCGCCATGACGGAGCCTTGCCCCGACCTACAGAGTCTATCGGGAAAGTAAAATCTCCATAATGCATATGCCTGTAAAGCAATGCAGCGTCGTAGTGCGTGAGCTCACCATCACCGCTCAGATCACCAATATATCGTTCAAACCCGGAAATACGCTCCGGCTCCAATTTTTTTTCCAACATAAAAAGCGCATCCTTTTCTGTCAATTGACCGTCTTTTGTGACGTCGCCATACCACCACAATTCCTGAATATCTTTGCCGGCACCTGCCAAAAGCTGAGCCCTTGTCGATGTCTGACGATCGGAATTCACTGCGACCAATCCCATCCATTCCAACTCTTCCCAGTCAAAAGGTAAACGATATTTTTGCGGATTGGCTGCTGAAGAGGGGATAATATACTCCACTATTTTACCCTCCCGGGTTTTCGCCAGAACTCCCACAGCTACGCCTAAACGGTCTTTGAAAAACAGGAAGGCAGATTGACCCACCCCGTTAATCCTGTCCGCCGAAAAGGAATAATACCGGGCAGCCATGTGAGGTATCTCAACCCTCTCACCCAGCTCTTGCGGCATGGTATCGTGCGATTCGAAAAACTCCGCCCCGGGATAGGCATGCTGCTCGGAAAAGCCGTAATAAGGATTACCGGAAGCAACGGATGGATCTGATATAATGCTTGTTATCCGGGCCGGCGCCATGTGCCATAGGTGGTTACGAATGAGGGCCGATTCAAAATGGTCACCGCGTCCATCCAGCAGGGCGGCGTTCATCGCCTCATCAAAACGTGCATCAGGATAATGGTGAATACGATCCCATACATCCACCCAAAAATCCATACCGTAATACTCCGCAAAAAACAGCATCCAGGTAACATGGCTGTAAGAGCTGCTTACTATCGGTGATGGTATACTGCTATGTGGTGATTTAAAAATGGAACTGTTTTGCTCAATGTAATTATAATAATCGTTCACCTCGGGATGAACGATATTCTCCATCATTGTGGCATCCATTTCAAGCCATGACCAATTACCTGCATCACCTTGAAAGCAGTTGGTAGCGTATTGGATAACATGCTTGAATTCATGAGCCACAGTCACCCTGAGCGCACCCAGCCGGTTTTTTTCCATTTCATCCAAGTCATTGCGGGGAAAACCGTCAAAGTTACTATGAACCGTCATCTCGAAGGGAGTGTTCGGAGTAAAAGAGCCGTAATAGCCAAAATCCCGAAAACGGATGGTTATCACCGTATCCTGCCACACTTCCGACCCGCTCCTGCACTCATTTGCTCCGTGATGTATGGTCGGATCCACAAAGCCCAGCTCCTCGATCTGCTGTTGATACGAGTAATCGGCGTATGCAGCAGCCTTTTCCACATAATCGGGAATGCCCGATCCACTGTCATCGGTAGCAGGCACAGAATCTTTTCCCGCCGTAGTATAGAGAAGACGAAATTTACCGGATTCTGAAAATAGCGTGTCAGGCTCATCACGGTCATCTTCAGGTGCTGACAGGACCTTTTCCACCCGATTTTGCATCGACGGTTTCAGCTCATCTCCTGCCATTTCGTACATCAACCGGTAGGGTAGGAGACAACGTGCGGGTGCTGGTTCCGAGGCAAGCTGCGCACCCGTAACCTCACCAAACCGCTGCTCGAGCTGATCAAGCGCCACCTGTCTGTCCGGTTGGGCAAAAACCTCCTGAGCCAACATCATAAAAAGGACAAGCATCAACGTAGTTTTCATGGGCCTCAATAGACAAAAGGAACGGTATCCGGATCCTTGTTTATCTGATTAACGTCATTTTACCGGTTTCTTGTACATTTTCTGCCTCAAGCCTGTAAATATAAACACCGGAAGCCAAACGGCCGGCGTCCACCGGCACTTCATGACGACCGGCTTCCACCTGACCGTCGAACAGCACTTGTATATTTCTGCCGAGTATGTCATATAGTGTCAGAGTTACCCGGCGCGCGTCAGGCACAGTAAAAACAATGTGCGTATGGGGTGATCCCGTGGCAGCAGAAAATGGGTTCGGATAGTTTTGTTCCAGAGAAGCCACCTCCGGTACACTCTCCACGTTCATTTCAAACGAATAAGAGAGCGTTTTTTCCGGATCGGCATTCACCTTAACCACAATAAAGGAATCCACATCTGCAAGGGCAAAAGGTGACACCGCCATCGTTTCCCCGCCCGACTCCGGAGGAACCACCCACTCCACCTCCGAGTGATCCCTGTGGTAACCGAGTACCCCTACAGCCATTTGATCATGATTGTGGGTGGCGCTAAAGCTTATTTCGCCGATTTGTCCTTTTATGGGACGAAACATGCGATAAGTGCCGGATAGAGGAGCGAGTTCACCAGAATCAAGGTAAGGCTCAGGAATAGTATCGTGGTGTTGCTCCATGTAAGCATCCGGATAAGCATCCGCCTCAGCAAATCCGTACCCTGAAATGCGGCGGGATCCGGAAGAAGCGTGCCATAAGTGATTTCGGGCCAAGTTTCCCGCAAAAGTCTGATCCCGGTTGTAATGGGCTGACGGGATCAAAGGTTCTTTCATGGCATCCGCCATCGGTATAAAATGATCACGGGATATGGCGTCCCAGGTTTGGGGCCAGAAGCGTTCCTCAAGATACTCGGCATAAAACAGAGACCACGTAACATGACTATAAGATGCATTTACCTGAGGAGACGGAATACGGTCGGCGGGTGATTTGAAAACCGAATGACTTGCACCAATGTAATTATAGTAGTCATTCACTTCCGGGTATACAATATTTTCCATCATGGTAGCATCCATCTCAAGCCAGGACGCATTACCGGCATTCCCACGAAAGCAGTTGGTCGCATATTGGATTACATGCTTCAATTCATGGGCTATAGTCACTTTCAGAGCGCCACGCACATGCCCATCGGGATCGGTATTGGGTGGAAAACCGAAAAAATTACGGTGTACATTAATTTGAAAAGGATTACTTGTTTCAAAATATCCGTACAAGTAGGAGTCCTGAAACCGGATGGTTATTGTAGTATCCTGCCAATCCCCGATTCTGTTACCACACTCCTGGCCCTGATGCACGGTTGGATCCACAAAACCCAGCTCTTGAACCTGCTTCTGATAAGAGTAATCGGCATATTCCGCAGCCCACTCCACATAATCGGGTACGCCTGACTGATTCGCGTCCTCATCAGGCACAGCGTCAGACCCCTCTGTGGTGTATCTGATCTCAAATACACCGGACTCGGAGTGATAAACGCGCTCCTCGCTGGTCACATCGCGGGAAAGCTCCTCTATTTTCTTACGCATTCCCGGATGAACACGGTCAGGCTCCCGTTCATGTTGAATGAGATGGGGAGTCAGGCATTTCACCGGATCATCCGCATGGGCATTTACTACAGCCGTTAGTGTTAATAATGCTAAAACAAAAAAAACGTGTTGACGCATGAATCATGGATCGAATTGAGTAAAAGGTACAATTTACTACGGCTATACAGCATTACCAAGCTGCACCTGAGTTCCTTGTAATCCTTTTTGTGGCTTACTGACAACTTAATATGCTTTTTTGGAATTCTCTGTGCTTATTTTCCGGTAGTCATCGAACATAGCTATGGAAAATCGATCAACTTCTCTTAATGACCTCTTTAACGAATGTTTTTCACCCCTCCAAACCTGGCAGGGTCAACGGAAAGTTCGTGTGGTACCGCCATACGCACGAACTTTTAAATGTAGAATTCGTCCTGAGGAAACAGGATTGGAAATCACCTGTTTTTTACTGAGTAAATTTCCTTTTCGATCGGCTGATACCTGGAAAAAACGGCTGGACCTGGAATGGATCACACAAGATGGAAAACCTCTGTTCCCTGGTGATCGTGTACGGGCAGAGCCTCCATTGAATATCTATCATCCCCGGTTTATCGAACCTTCCGTTCCGGATGAAGTCGCTATTCTGGAACAGAATGCTGACTATATCCTGGCCTTTAAACCCGCTCCCATGCCAATGCACCCTGGAGGCCGATATAACCGGAACACCTTTATTTCGATATTGCAAGCAAAAACATCCACGGATGAGAACTTTGAGAATCAAAGCAACTGTTCCCATGAGTTATCATCTGCCAATAAAGCAAGAACGTTACGTATAATTCACCGCCTGGACGCTACCACTTCCGGGTTGGTACTCACCGGTCACAATCCAGGGTTTTCCAGGGAGGTGCAGCGCTTATTCTATGAAAACCAGGTAAAGAAAAGGTATCTGGCTCATGTTTCCGGCACACCTTCGGAAAATGAAGTTTACGTTGACCGGCCCATTAAGCGCAAAAACGGCTATATTTTCGAATGCCACCCAAATGGCAAAGACTCACTAACCCGTTTTCATGTTCTTAAGCGAATGGATACCAGCAGCCTGGTTTGTTGCGAACCCGTCACCGGGCGCACCCATCAGATCCGGCTCCATCTTAGTGAATGGGGGTACCCGGTCATCGATGATCCCGTATATGGTTCAGATTGTGGCTTATATCTGAGGAACATGGGTTCAGATTACCTCCAACCCCTGCAGAATACCGCCATCTCTCTTATCCACTACCAACTCGGTATCCCCTCCATGAAGCTGGATTTTAATCTGCTTGATTATATAGACGCGACGGTTATTCCTTTTCCAAGATAAAGATACTATAATGCGACTGATTTCTGTTGTCAATTACAGCACATACTGTATTCACAATTATCCGATGAAGCTGCAATCGCTTACTCTCATTTTTTTGATCTGGCTGCCCCTGGTTTCCTGCAGCTTATTTGATACACGGGATCCCGATGAACCGGGATCTACAAGCGGCCCCCGGTTCATTCAAACCGACCGTCCGGAAAATGTAGTGGAAAATCTTGTCAATGCCGTCACTCACATGAACCTGGATCACTACCTGCGCATATTATGTGACCAATCCTTTTCTTATGAGCCATCCTCTATCGCACAAGCTGACAGGGGCCCCGATTTTTGGCAGGGATGGGGATTACCTCAGGAGGAAGGGTATTTTCGCCAATTGCAGGGAGAAACGGAGGGACGTGGTGACCATCGCCTGCAGCTTCACAATGAATCCTTTCTTGATCTGGGAGATAATGAAGTTCGTTTCGAGTATGATTACACATTAACGATTAATCACGGAAAGGAGCTTCCTGAAGAGGCCACCGGAAAACTGATACTGGATATGGTACAGGATGAACTTCATGGATGGGTTATCTGTACATGGTCAGATCGCGATGGGGACAGCGATTTCACCTGGAGTGATATTCGTGCCGAGTTTTTGAACTAATAGATAAAACCAGTCTGCTGAACCGCTATTATTTCTGTTGAAAATATGCCCTGGCTATCTTTTCAAAGGCTGCCGGCTGATCCAGAAATGCGTAATGTCCGGCATTATCTATACCCACCAATGCCGCTTTTTCAAGCCCTTGCTCCATACGCTCAGCCTGATACCATGGAGTCGCCTCATCATCCTTGCCCCAAAGCAGTAAAATCTCATGTTTAATTTTTGGTAAACACGGCTCAAGGTTCTCCGAAACCGTTTTAACAAATGTTTCACGCATTACACCATCCAGCTCACGATAATCCGCAGATCCCAGGGATCTCCACAGCCGGGTATTCCGTAACCAGCTCATTGCCCGCTGCCTTGTATTTTCAGGTAGCAAAAACAAGGGAGCTTTCAATATTGTGGCAATAATTCTCTTTCTGTAATAATGAAAGGTCCTTCGCGGTTTCATCCCGGCACCTCCGGTAATCAGCACATGACGTAATTTCTCTTGCGCGTTATCACGTACACACCACTTAAGCACCATGCGAGCACCAAAAGAGTGTGCCAATACATCAATGGGTGCCTCCATGTTACGGGTTGAAAAGGCCTCTGCAAAATCAACATAATCATCTACCGACCAGGAAACATCAGGTGAAGCCGAGTCACCGAATCCAGGCAAATCAGGCACGAAGCAGGTGCGGATATCCGATAGCTTTTCAGCAAGCGGCATCATTATCGACGACTGGCTTCCCCAACCGTGCAGAATCAGAAGGGGTGGCCCCGATCCGAGTTTATGATAACCAACCCTTATTCCGTTGTGGATAAATGTTTTTTTTTCTTTTTTCTGCAAAGTTTTCCTGTTTTAACGCTTTCGACTACGCGCCTTCTCCACCATCTCACGGGCGCTTGCAAGAGCATGCTCGCTTACCTCTGTTCCGCTCATCAGAGACGCAATTTCTTTGATATGGGACTCCTCATCAAGACACCTCAAATGGGTAACCGTCCGGTTCTCCGACTCCGCTTTTTCCACCTTAAAGTGATGATCCGCCTGACCCGCTATCTGAGCCTGGTGTGTAATAGCTATGATCTGACAATTTGCAGACAAATCCTGCATGGTTCGTCCAACCTGCTCAGACACCGCGCCGCCAATTCCGGTATCAATTTCATCGAAAATCATGACCGGTAAATGCTGTTCCCGGGCAATCACCGACTTCATTGCCAACATTACCCTCGATATTTCGCCCCCTGATGCTATTCGGGCAAGAGGTCGGGGAGATTCCCCTTTATTGGTGCTGATATAGAATATTACCTCATCCGGTCCGTCCGGGTGACATGCCACCATCTGACCATCCACCTCTATCCAGCCTGATTCGTCCTGACGCCATGATACCCTGGTTTCGAACTGGTTGTTGGGTATTCCAAGATGCGTCAAGGCCGCTGAAATCTGCGAACCCAATTCCAAGCCGGCCTGAATCCTTGCATCATGCAATGCAACAGCACGCTCTTTGAGCAATTCGCTTGCCTCAGATAACTCTTGTTGCTTCTTTTCCAACTCTAAATCAAAATTTTCCGCCAGATTTACAGATTTAACCAACTCATCACGATAACTAATGAGTTCCGGCAGCGAACGGTTGTACTTTTTTTCCAACCTTCTCAACTCCGACTGCTTCCTTCGAAGCTCTTCAAGCCGGGACGGATTAAATTCTATTGCCGATCGGTATCGCTCTGTAAAAGAAAGGAGTTCCTGTATACTGACTTTAGCCGACTTAAGCTCTTCCATATAAGATTCAAACTCCTTCTCCATCCCCGCCATGTCGGATAGCGCCTCTTCTATGGTACCAAGTAGATCCATCAAATTCCGATCCCCATCAGAGCCTGCTTCATTTATCAAAGCTGCTTTTTGATCCAGATCTTCGGCATAATCCAGACGCTTCATCTCCGACTCCAATTCACGATACTGCTCTTCATCCAGTTGCGCTTCCTCAAGTTCTCTAAGCTGAAAACGATGCAACTCCAGTTTATCACTTAGCTCTTTCTCCTGTTTCCTGAGTACATCCCGCTCTTTGCGGATCCGGCGCACGGTGTGAAATGCATCATCATAAGCTTCTTTTTGGGTCCGAACGGCAGGCATTGCGTCGATCACCTCCCGATGGTGCTCCGGCTTCAGTAACAACTGATGATCGTGTTGTCCATGCAGGTCCACCAGCCGGTCACCCACCTCCCTCAGGATGGTAATCGTAACCGGGGTATCATTTATAAATGCACGGCTTCCGGAAGGCCTGATTTCCCTGCGTAAAATCACCTCTTCTTCCTGCCTGTCGATCTCTTGCCTCTCCAAAAGCCCGTAGAGCAAGGGGTCACTGTTAGCACCCATCTTTATAGTGGCTTCTACGATCGCTTTCCGGGTACCCTCTCTCACGGTTTCCGTATCAGCGCGCTCTCCAAGCACAGCATTAAGCGCACCGATTATAATAGATTTACCCGCCCCTGTTTGACCGGTAAGAATATTCAAACCGGAACCAAAGGAAACCTCCAGCTCATCAATCAGGGCATAATTTTTGATATAGAGACTTTCTATCACAGCTACACCGCCATCTGTTTCATTCGTTATTCCGGGAAGGTCAATTCGTTCAAAGATAGAAGTTTTTATTCATACTTGTGGAATATCAGACAAGTTTCCTTCATGAGTAAAACCAACACCTTTCTTAAGGTATGACAAGGAAAAAAGACCATGCTTACACTGCACAATTGCTTAAAAAATGGCTATTTTGTTGCAATGGAAAAAGAATTTATACCTCACAATCAACAAACGGAATTGATGGATGTCCCGGAATGTGTCCCTGTGATTCCTCTTCGCGACACCATCATTTTTCCCAACACCATGTTTCCGATACTGGTGGGACGCACATCCACCATTTCGGCAGTCAATTCTGCTGTCGAAGGGGATAAATACGTGCTTTTATCCGCACAGAAAAATCCCGATATCGAAACCCCTGAAACCGACGACCTGCATCCCAAAGGAACCCTTGCCCAGATCGTCCAGGTTTTACACCTGCCCAATGATCTTATAAAGGTGCTTATCAGCGGACTCAATACGGCCGAAGCTACCTCTTTTGTGCAGACCGAACCCCATATCAGAGCGACCATCCGCCAGGATACAAAGGACAAAACCTCAATCAGTCCACAACTCAAAGCTCTGATTCGCAAAACCAAAGAGGGCTTTGAACGATTGGTGGTTCACAACCAGGAATTGCCGGAGGAGATCCTGCTCGGTTTCGAACAGAATTATCATCCCAGAAACCTGCTCTTCTTCATCGCCTCATACCTTGACCTGGATATCCATGAAAAGCAGCGGTTGCTTGAGGAAAAAAATCTCAAGAATCAGTACAAAACAATACTTACCCATCTCATGGGCGAGCTGGAACTCCTTGCTGTTTCTGATGAGATCAATGAAAAAGTACAGGATGAAATCCAGGAAACACAACGTAAGTTTTTCATACAAGAGCAAATCAAGGTTTTACAGGATGAACTGGATGGTGATGCTTTCGCTGATCCCGAATTGGCTAAACTCAAGCAGATGGTTGATGAGCGCCCACTTCCTGAACCTGTCAAAGCCAAAGCCGAAGAAGAGCTTGAAAAGCTCAAGAAGACCCCGGTTATGTCTCCCGAGTACAGTGTTTCCCGAAACTACCTGGATTGGGTAATAGCTCTTCCCTGGGGGATCTTTTCAGATGACCAGCTTGAAACTTCTAAAGCCGAAGAGGTACTGAACAGGGATCATTTCGGACTGGAAAAACCGAAAGAACGTATTCTCGAATACATTGCGGTATTAAATCTGGTCCAAAAGATGAAGGGGCAAATTTTGTGTTTCGTTGGTCCGCCGGGCACCGGAAAAACAAGCCTTGCCAAATCCATCGCCGATGCGATGAACCGCGAAATGGTGCGAATATCCCTGGGAGGGATCAGTGACGAATCCGAGATCCGTGGACACCGCCGAACTTATATCGGCTCCATGCCCGGACGCATTATTCAGGGTATCAAAAAAGCCGGAACAATGAATCCTGTAATCATCCTGGATGAAATTGATAAACTCGGACACGATCTGCGGGGTGACCCCTCATCTGCTGTTCTTGAAGTACTGGATCCCGAACAAAACCATGCCTTCAATGATCATTACATGGATATGGATTTCGATCTTTCGCAGGTGATGTTTATCACCACGGCGAATGTTGCCAGCGACATCCAACCTGCCTTGCTTGACCGGATGGAGGTCATCCCCCTACATGGCTATCTTGAACATGACAAAGTTGAGATCGCTAAACGACATTTGATCCCCAAACAACTTAAATCACACGGCCTCACTCCCTCACGGGTGAAATTCAAGGATGATGCAGTGAGACTGCTTATACAACACTATACCGCTGAAGCCGGAGTTCGTGATCTGGAGCAAAAAGTCGCCTCTTTGTCACGCAAAGTTGCCAAAAAAGTCGTTGATGACAAAAAGCAGGCTAAAAAACCCGGAGCCATAACCATCAACAAAAAAAGAATCCGGGAATTTCTGGGAGTGGATAAATACAAGGAGCGGAATCTGGAAAAAACCGATCGGCCTGGAAGTGTCAACGGTTTGGCCTGGACCAGTACGGGGGGAAGTATTCTTCAACTCGACGTGGCACGCATGTACGGCAAAAATAAGTTATTGTTGACCGGAAAACTGGGAGATGTGATGAAAGAATCCGCACAGGCAGCCCTTACTTATGTCAGGTCTAACGCCGATATTTTTGATTTGCCCCGTGATTTTTTTGAAAACAACGAAATACATATCCACATACCCGAGGGAGCCATTCCTAAAGATGGACCCTCTGCGGGATTGGGGATTGCACTGGCTTTAATCTCTTTGCTCACAGATACAGCCGCACGTCACGATGTCGCGGTGACGGGTGAACTTACGCTGCGGGGCGACGTGTATGCTATCGGAGGATTAAACGAGAAATTGCTGGCGGCTCAACGAAAGGGTCTTAAGAAAGTTATCATACCCGGTGAAAACAAACCCGATCTGGCCGATGTTCCAGATCAAGTCAAACAAGGAATAGACATAATCGAAGTTGACCATATCGCCGAAACCTTTCAACACGTTTTTCGATCAGCTGAATTCAAAATTAAAGCGTAATCAAATTACTTTTCCAACTCCGGCAAACTCACCTCGCGAAACAAGAAGAAAATACAAAATGGCTGCACAAGAAAGGCCATCTTGACTAACGTAGAAATAAGCAACGTTAGTCAGATTGAAGGCCTGATGCTCAAAAAACCCGAAATAAT
>CAYMBG010000012.1:33832-35933 GCA_964388615.1 uncultured Chitinophagales bacterium
GGGCATCATGAGCAGATGCGATTGGATAAATACATCACCCAGTTCATTCAAAACGCTACCCGCAGTAAGGTACAACAAGGAATCAAAAATGGCTGGGTCCGCGTAAACGGAATTATCGAAAAGGCCTCCTACCGGGTCCAGCCTAACGATGAAATAGCAGTAGTGATTCCCAAAACACCTCCCCCGGAGGCTGCTGCAGAGGATATTTCCATAGATATTGTATATGAAGACGCTTCGCTGCTGATCGTTGATAAACCGGCCGGCATGGTGGTTCATCCAGCATATGGAAACTGGTCCGGCACATTAGTCAACGCCCTTTTGCATCACACACAAAACCTATCAACAATCCATACTGATGAGGTGGTAAGACCGGGCATTGTCCATCGACTCGACAAAGGGACCAGTGGCCTTCTTGTTGTTGCCAAGACGGATTTCGCTCACCACCATCTATCCAGGCAGTTTGCAAATAAAACAGTAGAGCGGATTTATCAGGCCGTTATCTGGGGCGTACCGCAAAAAAACCGATCCACCATTGACCAGCCGCTTGGAAGAGACCCGGGGGATCGAAAGAAAATGGCCGTCGTCGATGACCACAAAGGCAAAAAGGCCATTACACATTACAAAGTGCTTCAGAGATATGATCACCTGTCACTTGTAGATGTCACACTGGAAACAGGACGTACCCACCAAATACGGGTTCATCTTGCCTGGCAAGGCCATCCTGTGCTTGGTGACCCGGTTTATGGCGGTGACAGCGTCCGATACGGGCCGAATACCGGAACCCGGAAAACCATGTTCAAAAATATTTTTACCGATATCGGCAGACAATGCCTGCACGCACGGGTCCTGGGTTTTGAGCATCCGGAAACCGGGGAACAACTTCACTTTGAGTCTTCTGTCCCGGATGACATGCAATCTGCGATCGGCAAAATCCAGCGATACTGCCAATAAATCACAAATTGCAAAGTAACGGACATTGAACGTTGGTTCGGCTTCTCATATATTGAAATCACTGCCTGCATGGTTCACGCTTCGATGGTATATTAGCCATTATCCAACCATGGATTTACAAAAACTGTTTCAAACGTTAGTTTCTACTATATTTATGGTATTATCAAAGCTCTATACCCGTTACCGCAGTACGACCATTAGAAATAAAACTTGCCATCAATGAATAAAAAGATTCAAATAGACGTCACACTTGACGATAATAACGTACCGGAAAAAATATTCTGGGATGCTGACGATCTTGAAAAAACCGGTTCCGCCGTTCGGGCCATGCTTCTTTCTCTTTGGGATCATAATAATAAAGATACCTTGCGACTTGACCTATGGACAAAGGACATGAGTCGGGACGAAATGAAAATTTTCTTTTATGAAACCCTTAAAACCATGGCGGATACCTTTCAGCGCTCGGTTGATGACGAAAAAATGGCCGGTGACATGCGTGACTTTTGTGCTTATTTCGCCGAAAAAATGGATATCGCTGAAAAACCGGATTCCTAATATCTAAAGATTCCTGCAACCATGCCTGTTACTAATATTTTGTACGTTGAAGATGACCTTGATAATCAAACCCTGGTCAAATTGTTTCTGAAAAAAGAACCCTGGGAACTCAAGTCTGCCGAGACGCCCGCTCAGGCCATGGAAATACTTGAAGCAGAGCCGATCGATTTAATCATTGTTGACCTGAATCTTCAGGAGCAAGGGGATGGCGCAGAGCTTATCAAAGATATCCGTGAGAAACCTGAGTATAAATATACACCGGTTTTTGTATTCAGCGGTCACGATGAGCATCACTTTGAACAGTTTGATATTAAAGATCTCACAAACCGGTTTTTCCGCAAACCAACCAGTAAAAAAGCGCTTATTGAGGCTATTAGGGAGATTGAGCATAAAGAATAGATCCGAAGGTAACCGCGCTTTCCTGCTCCCGCTCATCCCAAAGCTCATAACTTGTAATTTGGCCTTCCAGGTTCTTAAGTGCACTGAGGGCTGTATATAACGGTGGAAATCCACATATACGGTACGCATCGTAATCTCCACCCACCCATTGCAACATATCATCGGGTGCATCAGCAATAGCCTTTTCCATGAAGTG
>CAYMBG010000012.1:36033-40175 GCA_964388615.1 uncultured Chitinophagales bacterium
ACCCGCTCTGGTTTTATATCACATAATGGCTTGAATGCTTTTACATAAGAAGCCATCCCGACCCTCGGATCAATATGGGGTGCAAACAAAGCTTTGATTCTCTCAGGTATCTCATTGACCGAAGAACGGTTCTCGGAAAAAGCGTTATCCAACATCGCTGTCAACTCCGCCTTTTCTTCTGGATAGGATTGTCCTGTGCAAACAGGGGGACGAATTGTAGCTTTTTCAAATGACGATTCAACCTGATCTTTGTAGTACCGAAACCAGGGAGATACCAGCAGTCGGGCTTCGTCAAGTTGGCGAACAAATGCAAGAAGCTGATTTTCGTCGACTTGATTGTCATAACGTTTCAAATCCTCATTAATATCACGCACCGAATACTGTCCATTCAACATGGGTAAAAGCCCCGAAATCTGTTTGTCCAGGATAAAGGGCTTGATCATATACCCCTGGGGATCATGAAAGTAAATCAACTCACGCTCTTCATGATTAACAGGGATCATTTCCACACCGGTTCGGACCGGTGGTAATTTTTGCCCGGCATCATTTATGAGAAGTTCTTTTTTTACGGTATCATTTATCTTCTCTGTCATTTTCCTGCATTTTCTATTTACTTGTTAACATTGGTTCTCTTGCACTTTGAATATGGATACACCTTAATTCATCGCATCTTTCTGCAGATACACTTGCGACCGTATTTCTCACAAACCGCATCCTCGGGAGGAGTAGATATCCTGGCCTTACACACCGCACGTCCATGCGCGATCAACAAATGAGAAAGGTTTGTCCATTCGTTTTGTGGAAACAACGCCATTAAATCTTTCTCAACTTTGACCGGGTCGGTGTGGGTGGTAAGTCCAAACCGGTTCGCCAATCGATTCACGTGGGTATCCACCACGACCCCCTCATTGATATTAAAAGCATTGCCCAGTACCACATTCGCCGTTTTACGCGCGGCACCTCGTAATGAAAGCAGTTCATCCATTGTCTGTGGCACGTCACCATTAAACTCATCAACAATTTTTTGTGCAGATTGCTTTATGGCTTTCGCCTTGTTGCGAAAAAAACCGGTGGTCCGTATCGCCTCCTCAATCTCTTGTATCGGTGCATCCGCAAAGGATTCCGGAGTTGGAAATATTTTAAATAGCTCTTCCGTGACCTTGTTTACCCGCACGTCAGTACACTGTGCACTTAAAATCGTGGCAATCAATAATTCAAATGGATTTGAAAAGTTCAGCGCACAATGTGGATTGGGATACTTATTGTAAAGATCCGATAGTAATTGCCCGGCTCTTCTCTTCTGTTCAACAGATTTACGGGGAAAGGTTTTCTTCTTCAAACGTTCTTATTTTCACTTTGAGATTAAGAGGATCGGGACTTTTAATTATCCTGAATTTGTTTATAATAAAGTATAGTCACATAATAATACAAGCAATAACCTACCAGAACCCTGCAACCTTTTCGCTTACCCAGTAATGGATTCAAAAACACCTTCCTTTGATTACAGAAAGCTGGATAACCTGATCCATTCACGCATCAGACTTGCCGTAATGACGGTTCTTACAAGAGTGGATGATATCAGCTTCAATGAGTTAAAAAAAGCGTTGAATGCAACAGATGGGAATCTGAGTACGCATATCACAAAACTTAATGACGCCGGATATATTGCCATTGAAAAAAAACAGCAGGGTCATAAAACCGAAACCCGATACAGAGTAACCCAAAAGGGACTTGCCGCCTTTGCACAATACATCATTGATTTGGAACCTTTCATAGGTTGAAGCAAACACTGTCAGGGAAATATTCCAAGCTGCTCATAAGAGAGCGCAATTTTTTTAATGGCGTTAATATATGTGGCTGTCCGTAAATCGGTGTTATACCTCTCATGTGTTTCTAACATTACTTCTAACGCTTGTATCATGGTATCTTCAAGTCCGGAGTCCACAATATCCCACTCATCCGGCCCCTTGCCAAGCTTGTTAATGTCACTCTCTTTAAATTGACTACCTGTCACTCCCTCAATAGCAGATAACAAACGCTTCATGGCACTTTCCTCATAGCGTCGATCCATCCTGCCAAAACGGATATGTGAAAGATTTTTGATCCATTCAAAATAAGAAACCGTTACACCACCTGAATTTAAATAAATATCAGGGATAACAAGAGAAGGCCTCCTTTCTATAATCATATCCGCCTCACCTGAAAGTGGCCCATTTGCCGCTTCGCCTATTATTTTAGCCTTGACTCTTTTGGCGTTTTCTTTGGTAATCTGATTCTCAAGTGCCGCTGGAATTAAAATATCACATTCCATCTCCAGCATTTGAGATGGAATGTCTATAAATTTTCCGGCAGGATAGTCTCGGATAGACCCGGTTTCCGTCATATGCTCTTTCAATTGATCTACATCAATTCCTTTCTCGTCGTAAACACCACCATGATACTCCGCAACGCCGATGATCAAAGCTCCCGCCTCGCGTAAATATTTTGCTGAGTGATACCCGACATTTCCAAGCCCCTGCACGATCACCCGTTTTCCATCCAAACCTGTACTCAATCCAAGCTTGTACATCTGTTTTTTATTGGAACAAACCTTATTCAATCCAAAATAAACACCTCTTCCCGTTGCCTCGGTCCTGCCACTAATACCACTTTGGTGAATCGGTTTACCAGTCACACAACCATCACTGTCAAGTGATTTCTCCATACTGCGATAGGTATCCAGTATCCACGCCATCTCCTGTTCTCCGGTACCATAGTCCGGTGCAGGTACGTCAACACCCGGACCCAGAAAGTTCTTCTTGATCAATTCAAAGGTAAAGCGCCGGGTAATTCTTTCAATCTCGGCTTTGGAGTATTTCGTACGATCTATTTTCACACCTCCTTTTGCTCCGCCAAACGGTACAGAAACCACAGCACATTTATACGTCATCAAAGCGGAAAGAGCATTTACTTCATCCTCATCTACTGCCAGGGCGTAACGAATACCTCCTTTGGTCGGCATCTTGTGAGAGCTGTGGACCGAACGCCACCCATGCACAACATCAACTTTGCCATTATCCCTCCTGATAGGGAACGTCATGTGATAGGTGCTGTTGCAAGCTTTTATCTGTTTTAATAACCCTTTTTCAATGGACAGGTAACCCGCTGCGCGATCAAAATTTTCGTTAACCTGCCGGAAAAATTCATAGTTAGCCATAAAACTTTTTTTAATTAAGCGATTTCATAAAACGTACAATCAATGTTCTTGTATCATCCGGATATGAGTGGTGCCTGCATAACCTCTCTCCACTGCTCCGGAGAACCTGAAGTATTTACCAGATAGAGCTTGTCTGGCTTAAATACCATATCGAATCTACTTCCAACGCGATCAATAATATGCTTTTTTTCCTCCTCTTGGAGTTTTTTATAGAGCAGACTGATATGCGGCATATAGGGGGTATGCTCCAGTTTCAATCGGGATAAACAGCGTTCTCGTAAAGCCAACAGCGCATCATTAGGAGCCACATGAATAAAAAGTGACTGGTAAATGGTATCCCTGTAGTCTGTGTTGGTGACGGAAAGCGTCATAGGCTCCATTTGATCGGCCACCTCTTGTACCGTCTCTCTAAGAAGGTCCACAGGCTTTTCAATACCTCCGGCTACTGTGATATGGGGTTCGAAAGAAGGCGCACCATACTCTTCCGAAAGCATGACAATGATCTTTTTTAGTGCATTATAAACTTCTTTTTCAGGTTTAAGCCAAAGAGAATATCTGGGTTCACCTTCTGTTTGTATCGAATAAGTATTGGTCATATGATATCCTTACCGTATTTCATATCCTTGCCACTACCCTACAATCTCTTTATATGAACCATGGAAGTCAACCTGTTTATATGAAGATTTTGATCCTGTTGACTTCAAATTGAGCCGGTCTCACCATTCTTATCTTATTTTTCTCACTGCGATACCTGCCATCACGAACCACGAAGTTTCTACAGCTTTATCACACAGGTTCCCACCAACAAACGGAGTACAATTGCAACTGTGCTAACCTCCGGATATATTTTGAATATGGTTATATTTACGCTATCGTATGATGCCCATTTTAATTTACCCGGATGACCTCACAATCTCATAAGGACAACACCACACCTGAACCCAAC
>CAYMBG010000013.1:0-25786 GCA_964388615.1 uncultured Chitinophagales bacterium
ATCCGGTAGTTCGGATACCCAGTCAAATCCGATGTAAAATATCAAAAGAGGCAGTATGAAAAGAGCCCTTTGCGGGACACGATTTTGTAAAAGTGCATCATACCAGGGATGGTTGGCTGTTTTTCCAAGTTTTTTTAAAACTTTTAGAAGCCAGCCACGGACCATGAGATGCAGAAATGCGACCAACACCAGGAGTAATAAAATGCCTGCCAGGGTATCAATGCCACTAAAATGCCAGGATTCAGGCAATTGATTAACAATCCAGCGTATGAGAACCTTTCCCGATTCTTCCATTGTTATGTATTATAGCGTAATTTTTTGTTAGTGATCTTTTTGCAAATTAGCGAATGCTTTCAAGTATTAAAAAGTAAAATAGATCTTGTGATACGTATGTATGTGATGAGACCTCAGGTGAGGGTTTTTATTAGAGATGCTGATCTGGAGGATCGTAGTAGAGTTATTTACTGGAACTGCTGAAGGGGGGACTTATATCGAATTACACTTTGCTTTTCATTAAAAAATGTTATCATATATAAAGAGGCTGTTGTATTTACCATCTTGCACCTTTAATGAAAGAGAGGTTATTATGAAGAGTAAGGGAGCATGCACATTGTCGATATTGCTATTGATAGCGGTTTCGATATCCGCTGCGATAGCTCAATCGCCAGATGAGATAGACGAGAGGGTTAGTCGGTTGGTCGAGGAGTATATGAACACCAAAGATGCCCTCGTTCACAACCGGCATGATTTGGCTGAAGCCTGGGCAGTACGGCTGGAGACAAGTATTGCAACCACTCCAAATGATATATTTGGGGAAGATGGCGATGAACCGCTATCCATATGGCAGGGAATACAAGGAGCTATGATGGATGGCGTTGGAGGTGTTATTGAATCCGAAGACCTTGCCGGTCAGAGAGACGGGCTTTTGGTGATATCTGAGCAGTTATGGAATCTTATCCAGGAGTTTGGCAACCCGGGCGAAACGCTGTATGTCATTTCTTGCGATACCTATGCCGATGAAGAGGTGGTATGGCTGAATGACTCACCGCAAGTTGCCAATCCGTATCATGGTCCGGAAAACTCTGGTTGTGGCGAGGTGATAGCGGAACTCTGATTGTCCGTTGACAGGGAGGCTGTTAGGAGTTTGGATAGTGCTTTGGGGAGCAGGGTAGGACATGCATACATGTTACCGGGTTGTTTCAAACCGGAAGCAGCGATCTGAGTTTTTGGCAGGATAAATCATCAAAACTATCAACAACCAAATCACACGCGGAGAGTTCATCGGCCGAGTGTGTGCTGGTTATTCCAATTACAGCGGCGCCTGCTTCTTTTCCTGATATGATACCGGCAAAGGAGTCTTCAATCACAACGCATTTATTTGTATTACATTCAATCGATTGAGCGGCTTTTAGATAGATGTCCGGATCCGGTTTTCCGACTTCGACATGGGATGAGTTAAGCACTGCCTGAAAGTAGTGAGATAGTTGCAGTTCCGATAAAATATAATCGGCGTTCTCGGCGGGGGCCGAAGTGGCCAGGGCCATGGGGATTTGATGTGTTTGGAGTTCATCCAAAAAAGAAATCAAGCCGGTAATCACGGCGTCCCGGGGTGAAAAAATTTGACGGAAAAGTGCTTCTTTTTCATCTTCCAAGGCTTTGATTTCCTTTTCAGAGGCGTGTTTGAAAAGGACGGGTATCCACTCCTTGTTGGTACGTCCGTAAATGTGTTTCTGTAGGAAAGATTCGGGCACGGATTTGCCGTATTTATCACAGAAAAGTTGAATGGCTTTCTTGTGAACAGGGTTACTGTCAACCAGTACGCCGTCCATGTCAAAAAGCACACCGAATTCATGTGGCATGGTCAGTCCTGTTGATTATTCGTTGGAAAAACGATATATCGTAGTGGTTTTGTATAGGTTGCCCGCCTTCAGCACGGGTGATGGAAAATGGTTTTGGTTCGGAGAGTCGGGGAAAAATTGTGTTTCAAGACACAAGCCACTAAATTTTTGAAAAGGTATGCCTTCGGGGTCCCCGATATCGCTGGTAATGCCACCACCGGTATAAAGTTGCATGCCCGGTTTATCGGTCTCGGCTTGCAGCTTTCTTCCCGAGGCAGGGTCGTATACTTCGGCGACAGGCTTGGGCATTTCAGCGATTTTATCACCCAAAACGAAATTATGGTCGTAACCATTTGTTAATGAATGCATGTCCCGGCCGATGGTTTTAGGAGATCTGAAATCGAATGGGGTATCAGTTACACTCGCGATTTCTCCGGTGGGGATGGAAGTACCATCGACGGGGGTGTAGGAATCTGCCTGGATTTGAAGAACGTGATCCAGGATGCGCTGACCAGGGTTGCCGGTCAAGTTGAAGTAGGAGTGATTGGTGAGGTTTACCGGTGTGTCTTTATCCGATTGTGCCTGGTACGCTATCTTTAGTTCATTCCGGTCATTCAGTGTATAGGTGACAACCACTTCAAGATTACCGGGATACCCCTCTTCACCGTCTTTGCTGAGATATGACAGCTTCAAGGTTTGGTTGTTCGGGTTATCGAAGTCCCATACCACCTTGTCGAATCCACGTGTGCCGCCATGGAGATGATTGGGGCCATCATTGGCGGCCAAAGAGTAGGTCTTTCCGTTCAAAACAAAAGAGCTGTTGGAGATTCGGTTGGCGTATCTCCCAATGAGCGCTCCAAAAAAGGGGTGATCGGACAAATAAGATTGAAACTGCTCAAAACCAAGAACAATATTTGCAAAGTTGCCGCCACGATCCGGAGTTCGGATCGCAGTTACGATTCCACCATAATTGGTAATGGAAACCGCTATGCCATTTTTGTTTTCAAGTGTAAAAAGATGAACGGTCAAGCCTTCGCTTGTGGTACCAAATGTATGCATATTGGAGGGATCTTTGGTTTCGAGATAAATGACGAAAAAAGGAAAGGTCGTATGTGTGTTAAAGCAAATAATGAGAAAAATTATCCTGAAAAATAAGAAAAATTATTCCATTTTTAGCGGGATAAAGCTATCTTCCATGAGTTGCAGATGCCCGAAACTACAGACTCGAGTCATCGTGCTATGATAGGTCTTTCTTTGAAAATTTAAAAGCGGGAACCGGCTCTAATCATAAGCCGGTAATCGAACTGTTTTTTTACCCGTGACCGAAAGGAGTGAGGCATTGACAGGCGCTATAAAATGATATATATATAATACCTGGTTGTCACGTAAAATGTCCTGACGGCAATCATATTAACACAACAAACCTGAAAAAAAGATTATGAAATTTTTTATTGATACAGCCAACTTGAAAGAGATCCGTGAAGCCCATGATATGGGTGTTCTTGATGGTGTCACAACCAATCCATCCCTGTGTGCGAAAGAGGGAGTTTCTGACTTTGATGCTTTTATCGGTGAAATTTGCGATATCGTACAAGGTCCGGTTTCTGCAGAGGTCGTTTCTACCGATTACAAGGGCATGATGGATGAGGCGCATCGTGTTGCAAAAATATCGGAACATGTTGTTGTGAAAGTTCCGCTTATCAAGGAGGGGATCAAAGCGATAAAAACCTTAAGTGAAGAGGGGATCAAAACCAATTGTACGTTGTGTTTTTCACCTTCCCAGGCATTGGTGGCAGCAAAAGCAGGAGCAACTTACATTTCGCCGTTTGTAGGGCGTTTGGATGATATTTCTACCGACGGTATGCGTTTGATCCAGGAGATTGTAACTATTTATTCAAATTATGGGTTTGATACCGAAGTGTTGGTAGCCAGTATTCGGGGTCCCATACATTTGGTGGAAGCAGCGCAAATGGGAGCTGACGTGGCAACCATGCCTTTCGGGGTGATAGAAAACCTTGTCAAGCACCCGCTTACCGACATTGGCCTGGAGAAATTCCTTGCGGACTGGGACAAGCTGCAAAAATCTTTGAAGTCCTGATATCCGGTTTCCTGCCCTCTTCTACTGCTTTTGGATTCTGCCGGGGTGTTAGCAGGGGTTATTTGTTTTTGTTAATCGTAAGCTTTCTGAGTGGGCCATTTGTGTCTGTTCGGAGGGCTTTTTTTTTGAGATGAAGAAAAAAAACCCGTCCTCCTGTCACGGAGATACGGGTTTTATTGTTACAGGGATATTGATGAAAGGTTCTGTTATGCTATTGACGGGATCTCCGTCATGATTTCGTCCTATGGGGTTTGCTCTTTCAAGTAAGCTCGGATTTTTGGACCGGCCGTTTCCGGTGTGTAGCCGAGTTTTTCATCCAATACGCCTGCCGGTGCAGAATATCCAAAGTGTTCCAATCCGACACATTTGCCATGTGAAGGGATTAATCCCCGCATGGTAATAGGGAGTCCTGCCGTTAATGCAAAAACAGGCCCATTTTCTGGAATAATCTGTTTTTGATAGGATTCAGGCTGATTTCGGAACAAGCCTTCGGAGACGGCCGAAACAACACGTGCTGTAATACCTTCCTCTTTAAGCGATTGTGCGACCGACGCCAGGGTTGATACCTCTGATCCGTTGGCTACCAGTGTAATATCCGGTTTTTCAGCACTATCGTTGACGATATAGGCTCCTTTTAGGGCTTCCTGTACGGATTGTTGCCGGTCGCGACCGTCGGTCCAAACGGCAGGGATGTTTTGGCGGGTCAGGATAAGTGCCGATGGTGTTTCCCGATTACGCAGCGCCATTTCCCAGGTCATCGTTGTTTCGGCGGCGTCGGCAGGCCTCATCGCAAGCAAGCTGTTTTTACCGGAGTGGTTTTGAAGATGTTCCAGCAGGCGAAGTTGTGCTTCCTGCTCAACGGGTTGATGGGTTGGGCCATCTTCGCCGACCCGGAATGAATCGTGGGTCCATACATAAATAACAGGTAACTCCATTAACGCCGCCAGTCTTACGGCCGGTTTCATGAAGTCGGAAAAAGCGAAGAATGTGGCACAAACCGGAATCACTCCTCCATGCAACGCCATGCCACTGGCGATAGCTGCCATGGTTAGTTCAGAAACCCCGGCTTGTAAAAATGCGCCGGAGAAATCTCCCTTTTTGAAACAGCCCTTCTTTTTCAGGAAACCGTCGGTTTTGTCACTGTTTGAGAGATCTGCTGAAGCCACGATCATGTTTTCTACATGATCAGCCAGAAATTCCAGTACTTTTCCGGAAGCCGCACGTGTTGCTATGCCCTCCTTCTGCTCCACATGACTAAAATCCAGTTCCGGAACCTCATTGGATAAAAACGTTTCCAGTTTTTTTGCCGATTCAGAGTTTTGCTCTTTCCAGTTTTGATATTCTTCACGGCGACGTTTGACCGCTTCGGCTTTTTTCTTGTTTGCCTCCATGTAATGGGTTTTGACATCCTCATCAATCTGGAGGGGTTGTTCCGGATCACCACCAAGTCGGGCAATGGTTTTCTTAAATGATACTCCGGCTTTGCTCAGAGGTTGCCCGTGAGTAGAATTAAGAGCTTCCATACTGTTGCCGTTCTCATCGATTGCCCCTTTGCCCATGATCGTTTTACCGATGATCAGGGTAGGCCGTTCGGTTTCCTCGCCGGCATCTTTCAGTGCGTAGCGAATGGCGTCATGATCGTGACCGTCAATGGTCACAGTCTTCCAACCCCAGGCTTCGTATTTCTTCGCCGTATCCTCGTGCGTCACCTCATCTGTTGAGGAGGAGAGCTGAATATCGTTGGAGTCATAGAACATTACCAGATTGGAGAGTCCAAGATAGCCCGCTATGCGGCCGGCACCCTGTGATATTTCCTCCTGAATGCCGCCATCCGAGATGAATGCGTATGTTTTATGGTTGATCCATTCGCCAAATCGGTCAGCCAGAAAGCGCTCGGCTATAGCAGCACCTACCGCGTTGGTATGGCCCTGACCGAGCGGTCCGGAGGTGTTTTCCACACGTCGCTTTACGTCCAATTCCGGGTGTCCGGGAGTGACACTGCCCCATTGACGGAAATTTGCAAGGTCATCTTGAGTGTAATCGCCTACAAGAGCCAGAGCTGCATACAGCATAGGAGACATGTGACCGGGATCCAGAAAAAAACGATCACGAAACGCCCATGTGGGATCGTCCGGGTCGTAAGTCATGAACTCACTGAATAATATGTGTATGAAATCGGCTCCGCCCATGGCGCCGCCCGGATGCCCGGACCCCGCTTTTTCTACCATGGCTGCAGATAAAATGCGAATATTATCGGCACACTTGACTGAAATATCTTTCATCTGTTTAATCTTTTAGAATTCGTTTGTTAGTATGATTTCTTATCCGGCATGAATTCGTGACACCTACCCCAAGGTTTGACATTATGAACCGGACTGCTGCCGGGGTCTGTAAAAAATCGGGAACATTCCGGTGCATAGCTACCAGAAAAATCTTTCATGATATGTGGAGAACCGGCCATTCGTAGCTGGATTTCCTTGTTGAAGTATATTTTTTGTAATTCAAGCAAATTTAGTTCAAATTTAAGGAAAAATAAGACAAAGTAAAGCGGTGAAAGCAAGCTTTCCTATTATGATTATTGTTCCTTTTGCTTGCAGTTAGTAAGCAAAACGATTACATTTTTTTGTGAATATATCGATCGAATTATGGTCAAAAAATTGAGCAATTCGTGATAACTGCAGTGCGGTGTACTGTTACGCAAATAAAATAGTGGCAGCACGAAGGGGATTATGTTGCGCCAACATCGGTAGCTCGAAGCGCAATGTTCATGATTTCTGAGTCTGTTGAGTAGGTCCAAATCTGTCCCGGTTTTTTTTATTCTCCATGGACTATATAGTGAGTCCAAAAGTTTTAGAACCAACCACAACAACCATAACCAGAGGTGTAAAATGGCAAATTCTACAATCATGCGCCTTTTTAGAAGCGCTTTTTTGATTCTCTCTCTATTCCTGTTTGTCAACGGACAAACGCTGGCACAGGAAAACGGGAATGACAATGGAAACGGCAACGGTGACGGTGATGCCAATGGCGATCCTTCTCCCGAGCTGGTGAACATCAACGGCAATTTTGAAGATGCCGATTTAGGTCCGGTCGAAGATCTGACCGGTATCCCTGGCTGGGTGCTCGAGCTTGGCGGCAATGCAGATGCCGATTATGAAATTGTTGAAGGCGAGACTTTTGAAGGAGAAAAGTCGCTAAAGATAACTGTGAATGATGTCGGAACCAATGCCTGGGATATCCAGGTGGTGGGTGATAGTATCCAGGTGGAACCCGGGGCTTCCTATCACATGAGTGTATGGATGAAAGCGGAAAATGACGGTCCTGTGGATGTCACTGTCGGCAATTATGCTTTCAACGAGTATGCGAGGTCGAGTGAAGACCTGGTTGCCGGTGAATGGACACAATATGAGCTGGATTTCACCATTACCGATCAGGAGACGGTAATTCGTGCACCGTTTCACTTCAGTTTTGCGGGCAATGCCGGTAATGTCATCCATGTTGATCATCTTGAGGTCACCATGACCGAAGAGGCTCCTGCCCGAAGGATGCCTGTTGTAGTGGGTATAGCAGAGGGCGTAGTCGGTGAGAGCTTTGATACCGGCTATCATGTCGTTGAGGAGGATACAACCCGCTATGTCTACATAACGGAGGATGGTTGGGACATCGCCGATCCATCTGACGATAACTGGTCGGATATCTGGGCCAAACCGATCAGTGAAGAGCATGTTGTCACATTGGATGTTACATTTCCCTATGCTGGTGAATACAATATGTTCATGAGGGGACGTGTCGGACCCGGGGAATCCGATGACGACAGCTTCTTCTATCCCGTTGACTTTGGCGAAATGGATGTTACCGATGACTCTCTATGGACCGTAGCCAATCAACTTGATTTTGCCGGTTACGCTGATCCCGACGCATTTGTTTTGGAGGGAGGTGCCGCCGGAGCGGAAGTCTGGAAGTGGCTCAATATATCGGAAGGTAACTATCATGATGATAGCTACACCTTTACGGTTCCATCCGATGATACTACATTGACTTTCCAAATCGGCGGACGCGAGACCGATTTTGATATGGATAAAATCGCATTCGGCCGTTCCGACCTGTTTTATACAGTGGGGATGCTGGATAACGCGGAAGCCGGTTTGTACGAAATCACCGAAGATCCGATTGTGACACATCCCGGTCCACCACTGGCCGAAGGATTGGATAAGTTTCTTGGCAATATTTATGCTAATACACAGCTGACAGATTTTGAAAACTACTGGAATCAGGTCACGCCGGAAAACGCAAGTAAGTGGGGCCATGTTGAATCTACCCGTGGCCAGTACAACTGGAGTACATTGGATGCTGCATATGACCTTGCCAAAGATAATGGATGGCCTTTCCGTTTTCATGTATTGGTATGGGGTAATCAGCAGCCGGCCTGGATGCCTGACCTGGTGGATAGACCGGAGGAGCAACTGGAAGCTGTTGAGTTGTGGATGGAGGCCGTAGCCGAGCGGTATCCTGACCTGGATTATGTTGAAGTAGTGAACGAACCGCTTCATGATCCGCCTGATGAGGATCCGGATAATACCGGCGCCGGTAACTATGTTGAAGCGCTGGGTGGTACCGGTGAAACCGGTTGGGACTGGGTTATTACGGCATTTGAAATGGCGCGTGATATCTTTCCTGAGGAAACCATATTGATGATCAATGAGTATGGCATTCTTGGTAATATGGGCAATGCCCAGGACTACCGGGAGATTATCGAACTGCTGCAAGAGCGGGATCTGATCGATGCTATCGGTGTCCAGGGACATGCATTTTCCACAAGAGGATCCGCAGAAGGTATTATTGAAGTTCTGGATTATCTTGGCGAAACCGGTCTGCCTATTCAGGTTACCGAGATGGATATGGATGGAAACCCGAATCAAAGTCCGAATATTACGCAAGAGCAATCGGATCAAAACCAGCTTGAAACCATGCAACGTGTTTTCCCCGCGGTTTGGGAGCATCCCTCGGTGGAGGGGGTAACCAAGTGGGGATGGCGGCCCGGACTCTGGCGGCAGGGTCAGGAGGCCTATTTGATCCGTTCCTCCGGAGAGGAGCGTCCGGCAATGAAGTGGCTGATTGATTATATGGAGGATTACCAGACCAGGCCTACTTCGGTGGATGAGTTTGCCGGCGAGGAGCCGAATACGTTCCGGTTGTACAGTAACTATCCCAATCCGTTTAATCCTGTTACACAGATCCGTTATGAGATTGCCGAACAGGTGGATGTAACGCTGAAGGTGTATGATATCACCGGCCGGTTGGTACAAACACTGGTAAATAATGTCACACAATCACCGGGTCTGCACACAGTTAATTTCGATGCCGGAAGTTTGGCAAGCGGCGTATATCTGTACCGCCTGCAGGCCGGAAGCTTTCGCGATGTTCAACAAATGATGCTGGTCAAGTAACATAAGAAGACCAGGGATAGATTATTTCAACGCCTGAAATAAAAAAAAGTCCGGCAAGTAAAATATGCCGGACTTTTTTTTGATGATGCAAAAGCGCACTAAGCGTTTAATCTATTTACTACAGGAGAGTTTCATTGGTTGGATAGCAGCTCGTGAACCGCGTTGGTCAGAAACATATAACTGCCACCCACCGTGATCACGTATTCATTCTGCCCCCAGAAAAACGGCCAATTGGCTTTGTTCTCCGGATAATCCGGTGAGAGAACCAGGACTCCCGGCACGATACCTCCGGGCGTAAATGAAAAATCGGCCCGGTTGATGCCATAAGCGACAAGCTGGGATTCCATCCCGACACCCGATACAAAAGAGTAATTTGATCCCGGATGGGTGCCAAAGATATAGTTCAAGCTACGATGAATAAGGTCTTCTTCGATGATTTCCGGAAAAGCCTTGTGCAACCAGTAATTGGATATGCCAAAGCTTATCACAGTTCCTGCTCCGGCCCAGCCACCCCGGGTAATTGGAACACCGAACGGATTTTCATTTGTGATATCCCGGATCCCTTCACGGTATTGGCGGGTCAGTTCTTCCATTCTGGATGCGTAGGATGAATCCATATACGGCATGGCAGCCATCAGCATCATGGCGTTATTACCAAACCGTGTCTCTACTTCTGGTACAAGCTCATTGATTTTATCGGCATATCGCTGTTCGCTGGTGCTGATTAGCAGTTCGACGGCAGTTTTCAGCATCTCTTCTTCCAGGCGGCCACCGGTGGTGTTTCCAAATCGGAATAAATTGGGTTCTCGTTCCTGTTCATATTCCCATACCTGCTTGGCGGTTTCCAGAGATTCCGTAGCAAGTTCATCATTGTAACCACGAAGAACGCGACTGGCAGCAGCCAAAGCGGCAGCAGAGCCGTAATTGAGTGCCGATGTGTTGGTAGTGAATGCCCAGCGGCTGTCAAATTCACCACTGCGTATGCCATCGTTTTTCATGACCCGTTGTTCCGGAGCGGGCGCGTCGGTAGAGGGCAGGTACATCTCCCCGGGATGTCGTTCATCAGCGTATGGATCCATTTCCGGGTCGTAGATCATGTTGTTGGTTTTGGTTACTCCGTCACCGAGGTGGGTGTATTGGTAGAGGTGGCCGGCGACAATACCGGGGATCGCATGTCCGATAGCGCGGTGCTGAGCGATCAAGCCAAGGGTACCGTGCTCGATTTGCTGGATGATATCAGGGGTACCGTCGGGTCGATGGATTTCGGCATACCGTTTTTCCTGGCTCACAGTGGTATTGTCGCGATCAATTCCGAACTGTTCATGTGTGTGGACCAGGTGTTGGACGGTATAATATTGTGATTGGGTTCTGATGTCGTAATCACCGGCATCATACCAACCTCCGTAGTTTAAGCCCGGGATATGTTCAAATGTCTCGAAATCGGTGTCGGAGTATGGTGGCATGGCATACAGGTCAAAATGCTCATAATCGGTGGGAGCCTGTATGGCATCATCCAGGTGAGAAGCTCCATGCCAGACCCGGTAGGCCTCCCTGACTCTCATGTGATCCATCTGTACAGGGAAAAACACATCCAATGTCAAATGCCAGGTGTTGGCGTGTACGCCGTTATCTATCCGAAAAGGCCGGGTTTGCTGATCGCCGTAAGCAATTGCATAAAGTCCGGGGTTTTTGACCTCTGTGAAATCAAAAGTAACATATTGGTATCGCAGATACTGGCCCCATTGCTGCAAAGGGGTTTGTAACACCTCGCTGGTTTTCCCGTCGCTATCAATGCGAATCAGACTTGCCTCCGGTAGAGGATCGTCGTTTTTGTCCAGTTCGATCACAGCTTGTTTCTTCTGATCGGGATGATAGCCAACCTGTGAGTAGGTAATGACCGGTTCCCGGACCCAGTCAGTAATTCCGTGAATATCCAGTTGCCATTCGATGACCTGGCCTGATTTGCCCTCAGGAAGGAGGCTTCGTACGACAAACCACCCGTTTTGGGCTTTATTGCGACCGTCAAAAAGCATCAGCTCGTTTTCGCCGGTAGGTTCGTGAATGGTAATGCGTCGCTCCGGATCTTCAGGTGCCAGCACCAGGGTCTGGCCTTTGGCCATGGGCCTGGGTTCGGTGGTGCCATCTTCACGCATATTCATGAGGCCGCTTGGGTGCCGTGGAAATATACCGCTATTACCATCAATCAGGTATGAGCGCTCAAAATAGGCTGATGGCAGGAACTCCATATTGAAACCGGCCTGTCCTGCCAGATGCTGAGGCAAAGGCTCGTCCAGATGAACAGAAACAGTCATTTTGCCATCCGAAGCGACCGCTTTGACCCGATATGAAAAGTTATGTTCCGGGTATTCAAGCCGGGTTTCGATGCTGTTTTCGTGATGGTTGATGGTTCGGTTTACAAATTCTCCCAATCCATCCCACTGTTCGGGTGTGTGCAGAAAGCGAACATCTCCGTTAGTGGCGGTACGTTCTCCGTGATGGATGATCTCTATGCCACTGGTTTTAGAGTCAAAGAACATTCCGCCCGGTTCATTGCTGAAAGCCAGTACATTGATACCGCGCGCTTCGAAATAATCCAGATCATTGATGGTGAGCTGTTGACCTTCTGCCTGTTTCATGGTAGCCATACCGATGAAAGACAGAAAACAGAGTAATAGTAGTATTTTATATAGCATATGAACCTCAGCTTTTAACTGTGAATTGCTTGTTTATGAATATTTGAGTTTACCGGATGGGGTGTATTTCTTCTTCCAGGCAGCATAAGAACGGCGATAGCAGCGTAGCAAAGTAAGCCGATCACATAGGCAGGAGTAAAGCCATAAAGCATGGAAAAAATAATCGCAAGAACGGAACCAAGAACCGACATGCTTCCATTGATTCCATACATCCAGGGAATCAAAGATTGCTGACCTTCATCCTTGATGATTTGAATAATGCTGGGAAATGGTATGCCAAGCAGGAAACCAAAAGGAAGCAGCAGCAGAAAGGTGATGACGGCGCGGTAGACAAGGTCGAATGTGAGAAGCTGATCCAGTATCCAGGGTACGAACGCGATGACGATCAACCCGGTGATGATGATGGCTAAGGATACTATCAAAAGGCGAAAGTGGTGCCTGTCCGGTAGTATCCGGTTTCCAAAATAACTTCCTGCACCCATGCTGACCAACAAGGAACAAAGCAGCACCGACAGGGATATAGTAGGGGAGCCCAGGTAAAGGGTTAGTTTCTGAAAGAGTGCAACTTCAACGATCATGAAACCAGCTCCAAGAAGAGAGAAAATCAGGAGCGGTTTTTGCGCAAGCTTTCGACTGGTTACGGAGTGGGATTTTTTACGCTTTTTTTTGCTTTGGGTTGATGAGTCCCCAAGCAGACGGTAGGGGATACCGATAACGAGAAGGTTAAAGAGCAAGACCCCGCTGAAAAGCCAGTAAAACGTACCGGGAATCCCCTTTTCGATTTTGTAAAAGTACGGACTGTCATCATAAGAAGCCGAAATGTCGAAAGGTTGGGCTTTGACAAGCTGATCCAGTGGAGTTTCGCCGGATTCTATTTCATATACCAGCCGGTTAATTTCAGAGTCCGGTCCACGGTTTTGTTGAAACGGCATATAGGTCACCTCGGGAAAACCGGAGGGGATTTGCTGCAAAACATCAAGTCGGTGTGCAATGTGTTCGGTGGTGTACGGGTGCTTTCGTAGAACCATCGTTGGCGCGAAATCATCCTCAAGTATTAAAAGGTGGTATGGCAGGCGGCTGACATCGATACCTCTGTTTTCAAAAGCTTTTGCGGCAGTGACAATCAGTCGTTTTAGTTCCCATTCATTGTATACAGTGGTGATGATGCGGCCATCCGGTGTCAACAGGTCCAGATAGTCTTCTATGGCTTCAACTGTGAGGAGGTAATTTTCACTCAGGGCATAGTTCTCTATGTTTTGAACCTGCTGTGTTGAGGGCAGGACCATGGAGATAATATCGTAATGGTTTTCCTGCTGACGGACATATTGGCGGCCCTCTCTGACAAGGATCTGGACATTGGGAAAATCGGTGTAGATACCGCCGTTGAAGTCACTGTGATCCTTTACCAGCTGAACGAAATCGGCATTGATCTCCACACCGGTAATTTCACGAACTCCGGAAGTCAGTCCAGCCAGGACCTCTTTACCGGCTCCGGGTCCAATAATCAGCATGTTATCTCGCGCGTCATCCTCCAGGAAGGTTAATGGTATGGTGCTGGAAAAACCGAGTAACATTTGCTGGAGCATGGGATCCACATTGGTAGTGTTTCCATCAAATCGATACATTGGCGAGCCGGCTGCTCCATCGATAAACAGATGACGTACTTGATCCTGGTGGCTGTGCCGTACAAGGTCAGATCGGCCGAAGATACTCCACCGGCTGTCCATGATGGTGGATTCTACACTTTGGGAAGGGTATACATGGTGAAAATCTTTTTCCCGAAACTCACCGATGGGGATGGTCCCGGTTAATGTTTGGTTGCCGGAAAAAAGGAGCAGCAGACTCAGGAGAGCCAGGATACCGAAGCTGGTGATTCGTTGCGTTTTTGCCATGTTTGTTCCCAAAAAACTCAGTGACGCCCCGAAAAAAACCAAAGAGAAAAGCAGAACGCCATTCACCGGTCCCAAGAGCGGGATCACCGCGATGGGGAGCAGTGATCCGAGGGAAGCACCTACAAGATCAGCGGCATAAACTTGAAAGCTTTGATGTGCGAAGTAACGGAAAGCCAGAGCGTAGAAGATTCCACCCAAAAAAAAGGGCAGGAACAGTAATGTAAAAAAGAGGGCGGGCATTTCGATGAATGGGAGTCCCAATACGGCGAAGATGAACAATAGCAGTGTTCCACCCAGTAAAGCGAGTGTAAGAGCCAGGGTTTTTGCTGGACTGGAGATGTCCTGGTCTTGTAATTTGTAGAAGGCAAAGATCCCACCGGTTCCCATACCCAGGATGGCAAGTGACAGAATGAAAAATGCATAATGATTAACAAAGATCACCGATGCGATGCGAGTGGAGATAATCTCAAAACAAAGCAGAGCTGTAGAAACGACAAAAAGGTTCCAGGTTATAAGTCGAACTGTAGGCATAAGCTGTTGGAAATGGATAGGGATTTTTGAGTAAGGGGGAAATGGGGCGCTGTTACTCGATACCTCTACGAATCAGTTCCCTTTGCAACAAGTCCTCATTCATAACAACGGTATAGTTGTTTCTCAACTCCTCAAGGACCTCCTTGTTTTTCTTCTCGCTGTGAAAATCCATAAAGTCCTCTTTAAGGCGATCCTGCACGTCGTTGTAAGTCAGTTGTTTTTCCGGGCGGCTTCGCGCTTTTTTTACCACAGCATGTTGCAGGCCTTCTTGCGGGTGTTCATAAGAAACCGGACCGCGAACTTCATCCAGTTCCATATCAAAAACGACCGGACCGAGTAAGGGAGGCTCCTGGCTGTGCAGGCTGTGAATTTGCCCCTGTTTGTCACGGTAGAAGGAACGAACCAGATAACGTCCTTCGAGTTCTTCGAACGCTTCGCCATGGTTCACCCTGTTCATCCACTCTTCAGCCTGCTCTTTCTCTTCGGATACCAGCACAAAACTGTTGATCGTGGCCAGTTGATAGTAAAGGCTGTCCCTGTTTTGATGGTAAAAATCTCTCAGGGACTCTTGAGAGGGTTCCGGGATGCGGGGATTGACGGCTGCCCGGTCATAAATTCGTACAAGTGCGGTGCGAAGTGCAGGATTGGTGGTGTTGGCATGGAGAATATCCTCCTCGGAGATAACCTCCCGAGCTCTTTCGACCAGGACTTGTTGTTGCAGGGCCTCGGTAAAATACTCTTTCAGCTTTTCGATATCCATGTAGCCCGATCCGTCGGGAATAAGGATATGTTCCATCAGGAAAAGCATCTCTTCGAAATCCACAGAACCTTCTTCCCATTGGAGAATCTGTTTGTTATGGCCTTGATTGATGGCGTCTTGAATGACCTCGGAATAGGTTTCATCAAAAAAACCGGGTTTGGTGGTCCACTCCGAGATATGTTCAAGAGCCTGTTCATTCCACGAGATCGCGTCTTTACTAACAATACTCTCTTTTTCGTCATAAAATTGCTCCAGGGTTGCTTCTTCGTACCTTTGTCGCAATGTTCTGGTAATACGTTGGCGTACTTCGTTTAAAGGCGGTGTCTCACGCATATCGACGCGGGCGGCTTTGATGATGTAGACATTTTGAGATGTTTCAAGAATCCGGGTCTCTCCTTCACCAAGTTGAAACACGGTATTGCTGAAATCAGAATGAAAGCTGTTTTGCCATGTAACAGGTGGCCGGTATCCACTCATTTCAGCGGATTCGGGGTTTTGTGAGTATTCCCGCACTAATGTGCCAAAATCGGCTTCACCGGACTGAATATCCGTTTGTAATTGGAAGGCAAGGTCACGGATTTGGTTCAGCTGCTGTTCGGAAACATTTTGAGGTTTATCAAGCACGATCTCCCGATAGGTGACCTCCCTGCCCAGCGATTCATAGGCATCTTCAACGGCCTGATCCTCAACGAGGGGATTCAGGTATTCCACCTCGTAATACTCGGCAACCAACTCTTCATTGATAATGCGACGGATGTGGCTCATCAGTTCCTCATCCTGGTGATAACCGGATTCAAAAAAATCAATTCGTTTAAGTTGTCTGTTTATCAGGATATTGAGTGCGTGATGATACCCTTTCGAAGGGGGACTGTAACGGAAGTTGAAAAAGTTTTCCTGTGTGTATCTATCGAGTTCGGAGAAAGGGATGGTGTAATCATCGCCCACTTTGGCAATGTAATCGGCAGGAGCAGGGGGTTCATCTTGTTGACATCCCGAAAGATAAAACAGGGAGAGGCATAATAGCGAAAGAAGGACCGTGATGCAGCGTGGTGATATCATAATGTGTAGTTTGACGAAGGGAAAAGAGTATCGATTACGGTGGTCTGCCGGAGTGAGTTCAGCCATTAATGGGTAATGAAAAATAACTCGGTTATTACAACAATATTTCAGTTTTTTTGAAGAAAAGCCCCGACTAAAGTTCATAGCCGGGGCTTTTTGTGAAAATTGCCAGGCGTATCCATTAAAAGGATACGATGGAATTATTTAATGAGGGTCATTGACCGGGTCATTACATGGTCACCTGCGGTCAAACGATACATATATGTTCCGCTGGCGAGTCCACTGGCATCAAAATTGACCGAGTGGGTACCTTTCTGGCGATGACCGTTAACAAGTGTAGCCACATGCTGTCCGACGGTATTATAGACCTCCAGACGTACATCCATATCGGAATCAATTTCAAAGTGGATGAGGGTGGTTGGGTTGAACGGATTCGGATAATTTTGGCCAAGTGCGATGCTGCTTGGTGTTTCCTGGCCTGCTAACTCATCCACACTGGTTTCGATACCGGATTCCTGGGTAGTTACCAGCATATTGTGCAATACATCTCTTTCAGCTGCCCATGCCGCTTTTTCCTCAGGGAACCAGTTAAGGTCACCCACCGGATAGTCGCGTTCATTTCCATAAGCTGCGGTTAGGAAAGCCGAGTTGGAATAGCTGAGGTCAGCTGCAACCGGCCAGTCGAAATTGATCCAGTTATCCTCAGCGGGATTGTCCGGATGGCGCCATTTGCCCATCTCGTATTCATTATCGGCCCGAACGGCATTATAAGCCCAGGCGATGATGTCATCCATGATTTCCTGGCTCATGAGTCCGCCGTCATCGGCAAATTCGGGATTACCTTCGTGCCAACGGGCCTCATTCATCAGGGGATATTGGTCGTTGTTATCAAACATCTCCTGGGTGCGGCTATTCATGGTGATCATCTGGGTCATCCACTCCGGACTGGTCTGATATTCCGGGTCGTTACAGTCACCACAGTCAATGCCATCGGCATTCAAGTCTTCGACAATGGCGTCCAGTCGGTCATCCCAGTATACGGCGTTATCAACTACCAGATATTTCCGGTCGGCGTCATCAACATCAATGCCTTCAGGCAGGTGATTGACATTAATGATTCCATGGGGGAGGTTGTCCTGATCGGTTTCATTACCATCGAGGCTGGGTGCGTAAGCCTGGATATTACTGTTTACAAACAGGTTGTTTGAAACAATTACGTTGCTTTCATAACCGAACGTTGTTAAAAGCTGCCCGGTAATGTTAACAAAGGTATTTTGATTAATAAACACGCGGTTAGGCGGATGGTTGCGAAACTTGTAAAGCATACCGGCGCCATGGACGTGCGTGGTATTTTCAACAACCAGTTCATCGAGCGGGTGGTTTTCGCTGTCATAGATACCACCGTTTCTGCGGCAGGAGTGGCCACTCATGTTCACGAAATAACTGTCGTGAATATTCAGGCTGGTACCCGAGGCGGCATTTGACTGGATGAAGGTCCAGATGTTATGCTCATGCAGAACATTTTCAAAATGCACATTGCGATCATCGCTGGTGACTTCAAAGAAGAACCAGCCCTGGCTGCCGTCAGTGGCGGCGGTCATCGCGGCAGCATTTTTGACGGTCAGGTCGTTTTGAACAATCATCATCTGGAAGTTGATCGGATCTCCCTGTGCGTCAACGGTTCCAGCTATCAATGGTGGTCTTTGGTCTTCTGCTGTTCCACCAACCATTGGGGCATATTCACCCACGATTGTGGTGGGTCGGTCAGACGGCAGGGTGATGCTTCGGTCCTGCAGGTAGAGTGAGGGAAAGCCTTCGCTTCCTCGTTTTAACATATAGACGCGATTTTCATCCGCATCCTCATCCAACTCAATGGCATCGATAAGGCTGTTGGATTCGCCGTCCATGTCAATGAGGTCTTTGACGACAGCTGTGTCGCCCCGCATCTCATAAATGTAATCCATGAAGTCGGCCTGAGCTGTACCCAGACTTCCAAACATGAATACGAATAACAGTAACATGAATCGTTTCATAGTGTGTTCTCCTTTTCAGTGTTGATTTAGTGAACCGGGCCGGAAAGCTTTTGGACTCTCCGTCCCGGATTTTTCGATGCTTATATCGAAAAATGTGCTGCCTCTGCCGATCAGAAGCTGAACCTTGCTCCCAGTTCAAATCGGCGGGCGTTATATGTTGTTCGCCTCAGGTTATCCTGCTGATCGGCGTCGGCGCTACGTCTGAAATTCTGGTAATCCTTTGTCGGGGAATGGCTAATATTCATGCCATTCAGGAAGACGCTGAGTCCCTCAACAGGGAGTTGCTGACGGATGGTGAAGTCCCAGCCATAGATGTTTCCGGTAAAGGCGTCTTCTTCCGGACGATCACCAACCTGGGTAATAACATCACCCTGCATCCGGAAAGAGACTCGTCCGGAGAAACCACGTACATCGGCACCGAGTGTCACGTTGACGATATGATCACCCTGATGAAGCAGCCGTGCCGTGCGTACCGTGTCAACCATTTCCAGTTCTCTTTGGCCTGTAAACGGGTCCATGGGACCAGGTACGTTCAATATCTGCCGATAGTCCATCTCAGAGGTAATGCGGGTGTAGTTTACATTTAGTACCATGGAGTTAAATGGTTGCGGCAGATACCAGAAGTTGGTTTGCCAGTCCACTTCTATACCATAAACCTCCGCGGGGTTGGGGTTGTTCAGATAGGTGGTGATACGGTGATAATCCCGCCCCACGTTGGGCAGATCAGGAGCATCCGGACTGGGCCAGTGAAATTCGCTTTCGGTATCAGTTCCATCTTCTTGTGCCTCAGGCCATACCAATTCGGGAGCCATCTCTGCCAGGTGCCTTTTTTGAATATTCAGCGGCAGAATAACATCATCCATATCCTTTAAGAAGCCTCCCACGGTAAACAACCCTAACCTGTTGGAGTGAAATGAGACGTAGAGATCGTAATTTTGAGATACGGTGGGACGCAGGTAAGGGTTGCCTATTTCTCCACGGTTACCATCGTTGTCAACAAAGACACTCGGCATGAGCATATTGTAGTTGGGGCGTGTCAGCGTTTTCGTATAGGCGGTCCGTACATCCATCCAGTCGGTTATTTCGTAACGAAGTTGAATGTTGGGGAACCAATGATCAACGCTGGTGTTGGCGCTGTTCAGGGTATCGAGTTCGTAACTGTTGTCGCCCATCCAGTGACCCTGACGGACAAAAGTGCCCTCATAATCGATCTCAAAATGCTCATAACGCAGGCCGGTCATAAATGAGAGGCGGGAACCGATGTCAAGGTCGATCATGGCATATCCGGCGGTAAGCCGTTCGTCGGCATCATAATCAAAACGACGGGTATCCGGCAGGTGAGATCCGCCCCATCCCTGATAGGCAAGCCCCATGAATTCGTCCATAAGGTCGGTATCAATAACTTCGGTCATGGTGTAGTTGCCTCCCAGGAAGTGTTCTCCGCGAGAGTAATCTGCATTACGGAAATCTCCGAATTTGAGAACGGTTGTTGGATCTACCCCTATGCTTTCCAGGTATTCTCGCCCGGCACTGTAATTGCCGGGTTCAGAAAGCCGGGCCAGGTGCCGGGTGACATCATTTTCGCGTGACATTTGTGTTATTTTACCGCCGGTTTTGAAGGTACCGTTTACAGACTGGCCGATGTCAACGGGAATGGTCAGATTGGCATTGGCCACCAGTTGACGCTCATAAAACTCTTCATCCCGGGTACTTCCATTACCCAGCTGCTGGGTTTGCCAGTGATCGGATGTGATGCTGATTGCGTAAACGCTATCCGGGGTGAGCTGTCTGCGCGTTTCCTCGCTTCTGCTGTTGAATGCACTGATCCCCGGAAATTCAAGCGCATACATCTGATCGGTCTTTCGCTGGCTGTGCGCGTGAGAGAGTCCGTAGTCCAGGGTGATGTCATCCCAGAATGAATGTTCTCCCTGGAGGGCGTTAATCAACAGGTGTTTGTTGTGGATGTCCCTCTCCAAGCGGAATTCACGGTTGCCGTTGTTAAGGAACAACCTGTCGATGTGACGGGTGTTATCGGTTTCGGTATATGCGTAGGTGTTTTGAATGATGATTTTGCCGTTCGGCAAATCATAGTCAAGCAGAAGGCTTCCACCCCGCTCCTCTGTAATCCTTACGTTATCGCCGAAATCGAAACTCTGCATCCCGTAAACGGCTTCGCCGTATCCGGGATCACTTCCAATATCCATTCTTTCATATTCAGCGCTTCCGAAATCGGACCCTCCTTCAAATCGGCGCATATTGCCTTGCAAGAAGACTCCCAGGCGATTGTCAAGGAAGCGGTTACTCACGCTGGCCCAGGTATCGAAATTCCCGTAAGTACGGTTTTGGGTATTATAAGCGCCCTGGGTCAATACATCAAAATGAAAATCTTCGGGAGCTTGACGTAAACGCAAGTTGACAGCGCCACCGATTGAGTTTGCATCCATGTCCGGTGTCACGGCTTTGGTTACATCGATCCCGTCCAGCATATTGGAGGAGATAAAGCCGAGGTTGGTGGAGCGGTCGCCCGAGTCGGTGGAAGGTAGCTGGATACCATTGACCATGACGGTATTCATCTTCGCTTCCATCCCGCGAATGACCACTTTATCACCCTCCTGCAGAGAGATGCCCGGAAGGCGGCTCAAAGCGGTAGCGGCATTATCATCAGGGAGTTCCCGAATTCGCTCGGAGGAGACAATGTTTCTGATCGACCGGGAGCGTAATTGCTCGTTGATTGCGCTAATTTGTCCACGGGCTTGCCCCGTGATGACTACTTCATCCCCGGTCAGACCACTCCATTCAAGTTCGATCTCTATTTCCAGCTCTTCGCCGGGATCAAGAGATACATCAATAGACCTGGATTCGTAACCAATGTAGGTAACGATCAGGGTTATATCTCCGGCAGGGGCTCTTCGAATCATAAAAGTGCCGTCAGCGGTGGTCGCAGAACCTCTGTTGGTGCCTTCAATAACAACACTGGCTCCGATGAGAGTTTCCCCCGTAGAGGCCTCGACAATGGTGCCGGTTATGATTCCGGTTTGCTCTGACTGAGCGGATACAGGTACTGATAAGCACAGGATGACTGCTATGCTTAACAAGCCTGAGAGGGTTTTTGATATCTTCATTTTTTCCATTTTATTGCTTTAAATAAGTAGCTTTATTGTTGGTAAAATCTGTATGGGCTTATAAAAACTTGGAATGTGGGATTGCTGTAAGGGATATGACTGGAAGAGGATTGAGTCCTCTGCTTTTTAAGTACCCCAAAAATGGTGCGCGGTGTTGTCTCAAGCGCTGAGACCGTTCTGATTTTATTTTCGTGTGTTGTTTGTGCAAATAAAGAGCAAATATATAGTTTGTTTGAGCTGTTAACCCTTATAATCAAGTACTGGTTGTTGATCGTGAGATCGTAAAAACGATCGTCGATAAAAGCGCTTCGATATGGCTCTTATTCAAATTTAGTAAACGTCAAGCATCAAGGCAAAAGAAATGAACAGGCTTTTTGTAATATTTATAAAAACAATAATATCATGGAATTACAATGCGTAAAATCGTGTAACACCCTACTGTTTTTTCAAAAAAAACTTTTTTTGGAATCTTTTGAAAGAGCGGTTTGGATTATGCGAGGCAAAGGTTGTTCTAAAAATTGTTCAAAAAAATAATAAAAGTGAGAGAAAAAGCTTGGTTGATAGTGGAATTTTGTATTGCTTTTCTTATTATCGGTGTGACAGGTATTTTAAAGGTATTTTTAACACATCAATACGTATGCTATGTATTCTATCGGTTATGATGTAGGTAGCTCAGCTGTGAAGGCGGCGCTTTTGGAGGTGGACAGCGGCAGGGTTGTTGCAACGGCAACATGGCCGGAAACGGAAATGGCTATGGATGCACCCCGGCCCGGCTGGGCCGAGCAGCATCCGTCTGACTGGTGGGAGAATATCAAAGCCGTTTCCGCCATTCTTAAAAAGAAAGAACCGGATGCCATCAAAAACGTGAAGGCTGTGGGGGTGACCTATCAGATGCACGGGCTGGTTTTGGTTGATAAACAAAGAAATGTTTTGCGCCCTTCTATTATCTGGTGTGACAGCCGGGCTGCCGATATCGGGGAGAAAGCTTTCCACGCACTTGGTCACAAGTTTTGTCTTGAAAATTTCCTTAATTCACCTGGGAATTTTACCGCTGCCAAGCTGCGATGGGTCAAGGAGAACGAGCCCGACCTCTACGCACGCATTCATAAAGTCATGCTACCCGGAGATTATGTGGTCATGAAGCTGGCCGGTGACATTCAGACCACCGTTTCCGGCCTTTCCGAAGGGATATTCTGGAACTTCAAACAAAATGAGATTGCTCATGATCTTTTGGAGCATTGGGATATTGCGCCTTCGTTGTTGGCTGACCAGGTTGAGCTGTTTTCCCGCCAAGCGGAAGTGACAGCTGAAGCATCGGCGGAACTTGGAATTCCGGCAGGGGTGCCGGTTACCTATCGGGCGGGAGACCAGCCCAATAATGCTTTTTCCCTGAATGTGTTACATCCCGGAGAAATCGCGGCTACCGCCGGAACAAGCGGTGTGGTTTACGGGGTTATGGATCAACCTTCTTATGATCCCAAGTCACGGGTAAATTCCTTTGTGCATGTCAACCACACTACGGACGCGCCTCGATATGGTGTATTGCTATGTGTGAATGGGACGGGCATTCTGAACAGCTGGATGCGTAACACCCTGTTTGGCGGTCAGTCAATCACTTACAAACAGATGGATGAGCAAGCTTCCGAAATTGCGCCGGGGTCCGAGGGCGTTATGGTGTTCCCGTTCGGAAACGGAGCTGAGCGTGTGCTGGAAAACCGGGATCCCGGTGCACTGATACGTGGCCTCTCATTTAATCGCCATGATCAGCGGCATTTGTTCCGGGCAGGTCAGGAGGGTATTGTTTTTGCCTTGGCTTACGGCATGGAGATTATGAAAGGAATGGATATGAAGATGAATACGATCAAAGCGGGGCGGGCGAACATGTTCCTGAGTCCGGTTTTCCGTGAGGTCTTTGTCAATACTACAGGAGCTGAACTGGAATTGTACGATACTGACGGGGCTCAGGGTGCTGCGCGTGGTGCGGCAGCAGGTGCCGGTTTGTATCCTTCGGTCGATGAGGCTTTCTCGAATCTTGAGATGCTGGATCACCAGAAACCGGATCCCAAGCTTGTTCAGGCTTATGAACAGAGTTATGAACGCTGGAAAGATTACTTACAAAACATGTTGAACTAAATCATTAAAAATTATGGCTAAGGACGAAAAAAAACCGACCAGTGTCACTTTAGGTGACAAAGAATACTTCTCCGGTATCAATAAGATCGCATACGAAGGACCGGATACGGATAATCCACTTGCTTTTCGGTACTATGATGAAAATCGTGTAGTTGCCGGAAAAACCATGAAAGAGCATTTCAAGTTCGCTATTGCCTACTGGCACAACTTCTGTGATCCGGGAAAGGATCCGTTTGGATGGGGTACGCGTCAATTCCCGTGGGTGGGAAATCCTGATCCTGTCGGCGCTGCCAGGGACAAGATGGATGCCGCTTTTGAGTTCATGACCAAGCTCGGGGTTCCTTACTACTGTTTTCATGACATTGATCTGGTTGACCAGGGGGATTCGGTTGCGGAGACCGAACGGCGGATGCAGGCCATTGTAGATTATGCTCAGCAAAAACAAAAAGAATCCGGGATGAAGCTGTTGTGGGGTACCGCCAATGTATTTTCCAATCCGCGGTATATGAACGGCGCTTCCACCAATCCCGATTTTCATGTATTGACTTGTGCGGCAAGCCAGGTGAAAAACGCAATTGATGCCACGATTGCCCTGGGTGGTGAGAATTACACTTTCTGGGGTGGCCGGGAAGGCTATATGTCATTGCTCAATACGAATATGAAGCGGGAGACCGAACATTTGGCCCGGTTCCTTGAAACCGCAAGAGATTATGGGCGAAAGCAAGGCTTTAAAGGGACTTTCTTTGTCGAACCCAAGCCTGCAGAGCCTACGAAGCATCAGTATGATTACGACGCGGCTACTGTGGTCGGTTTTCTTGAGCGACACGGACTCGACAAAGATTTCAAATTGAATATAGAGGTCAACCACGCCACGCTGGCTCAGCATACATTCCAGCATGAGCTTCAGGTTGCCGCCGATGCCGGATTACTTGGAAGTATTGATGCCAACCGCGGGGATTATCAAAACGGATGGGATACCGATCAGTTCCCGATTAATCTTTATGAGGTGATCGAAGCGATGTTGGTGATTCGTGAATCCGGCGGACTGCAGGGCGGTGGTATCAATTTTGACGCCAAATTACGACGTAATTCTACCGACCTGGATGATATGTTCCATGCTCATATCGGTGGTATGGACGTGTTTGCACAGGCTTTGCTTGCAACCGAAAACATCCTGGAAAATTCGCCTTACCGAAAGCTTCGTAAAGACCGGTATGCATCATACGATTCCGGCAAGGGCAAAGAATTTGAAGCTGGCAAGCTCACACTGGAAGATTTGCGTGACTACGCCGCTGAAAATGGTGAGCCCAGGCAGATCAGTGGCAAGCAGGAGATGTATGAAAATATCATAAATCGCTTCAGCTGATTGTAGCAAAACCAAAAAGGGTCATTTAAAAGAAATGTGGTAAAAAGCATGACAGCATCACTGTTTGATCTGAGTGGTAAACGGGCTTTAATTACCGGTGGTGGAAGCGGCCTGGGCCTGAGCATGGCCCGGGCCTTCATCCACTCAGGTTCGGAGGTCATTATCACCGGAAGAACCGAACATAAGTTACAAGATGCCGTGCAGGAACTCGGGCATCGGGCAAGCTACATCGTGAATGATGTATCCGATCTGAGCTCGCTTCCCGGTTTGGCTGATCAAATCGAAAACGAAGCGGGTCCTGTCGATATCCTGGTCAACAACAGCGGTATCAACATGAAGAAGCCGCTATTTGAAGTTACGGATGATGAGTTTCAGCAAATCATGCAAACCAACCTCAATGGCTCATTTGCCCTCACAAGGGAGGTTTCACGCAAGATGGCAGAGCGTGAAAGGGGATCAATCATCATGATAACATCCATGGCGGCGATATATGGCATACCTGATGTCAATGCCTATACTGCATCCAAAACCGCAGTGCTTGGTTTGGTGCGTTCACTGGCAGTGGACCTTTCCCCGATGGGCATCCGGGTAAACGCAATTGCCCCGGGATTCATTGATACCCCTATGCTCCGCAGGGCTTTTGATTCTGATCCTGAACGAAAAAAAAGAGTTCTCCAAAGGACGCCTCTCCGGAAATTGGGCCAGCCTGAGGATGTCGCCTCAGCGGCATTGTTTCTTGCCTCGGACGCATCCCGGTTTATTACCGGTGTAAATCTTCCTGTTGATGGAGGTAATGCCATCGGTTTTTAGAGGA